>JAUZPI010000309.1 GCA_030706015.1 Bacillota bacterium | reverse complement strand
TTGAAGTATAATTTTTGTGTAAATTAATGTATTTTGCCATATATTAATTTTACTATAAATCTTTCACTCTTCCGAGTGGGAGATTTATTTTTTTAGGCAAAAAAGCTGCCGCACTAATTTTTAGTGCGACAGCCCCTTTTCATTAGTTTTTGCTTGTTTTTCTTCTAGTAATGCCTGCACCTATTACAATTAAAGCAAGTCCTCCTATAATCAATATTGTTGTATCAACAAATGATCCTGTCTTTGGAAGAATTGCGGCTGTAGTATTTTTGCTAGTTGGATTCATTTTAAAATTCCACTTAACAATTTCCTTTCCTACAGAAATTGTTGGACTTATATATTTATCATATCCGTCCTTTGTAGCTACAATATAGTAATCTGTATCAGGGAAAACCATAAAGGCATAGGATCCTATAGAATTACTAAATTGCGGATTATTATTATCATTTGGTTTGAATCCTTCTATAATTGGCAATTTTACTTCTGTCCCTGGTACTATACCAGCGGCTCTATTTCTTTCAGTGTCAGCGTAATATAATATTACATTTGCTCCATCGATCACTTTTCCACTAACTGAGTCTGTTATTATTCCATACGGATCGATAAGAGTTGTGCTTAGATTTACGCTTCCACCAGCTGAAATTGAAACATCCATAGTTCCAACTACTATCTTTTTCCCGCCTAAGTCATAGGTTACTTCATATTTATATTTATGTCCTTTTTCTAATCCTTTTACTTCAATTTTTCCATCCTTTGAAATTGAAATATTTGAATTAGAATCTGTTTCAAAACCTAATTTAGAAAAATCACTTAAAGAACTTTCTGTTCCATCAGCTTGTTTTATTATTATTGCTTCATCAGACTTTGTTTCTACAGTATAAGTACCATTAGACTCTGTTGTCACCTGGACCTCTACACCTTTCACAGCATTACCATTACTATCAACAACACTTCCTGAAACTGATGTTGGTAATGGTGTTGGCGCTGCCGTTGGCGTCGCTGTTGGTGTTGCCGTTGGCGCTGCTGTCGGTGTTGTCATTGGTGTTGCCGTCGGTGTCGCTGTTGGCGTTGCCGTCGGTGTCGCTGTTGGCGTTGCCGTCGGTGTCGCTGTTGGCGTTGCCGTCGGTGTCGCTGTTGGCGTTGCCGTCGGTGTCGCTGTTGG
>JAUZPI010000308.1 GCA_030706015.1 Bacillota bacterium | reverse complement strand
TCCTGTGTTGAATACTTCTTCAAATACTTCTTTAGCAGCTGTATTGCTTATCTTACCATCAGCAACTAATTTAGCAAGTTCAACTATATGTTCTTGCTTAACTGGAATTTCTTCAAAGGCAAGATCTTTTTCCTTCATAAGCCTGAACATATCTCCAAGTATCCAGTTAGATGCTATCTTACTGTCACAGCCCTTAGCTACAAGTCCTTCGTAGTATTCAGCTAAATGCTTATCTCCTACTAATATAACAACTTCCTTCTCACCAAGTCCGTATTTTTCCATGAACCTAGCTTTTCTTTCAGCTGGAAGTTCTGGAAGTTCTTTATCTACTCTTTCAATAAGTTCGTCGCTAACGATTATTGGAATTATATCTGGTTCTGGGAAATATCTATAGTCATTAGCTTCTTCCTTTGATCTCATAGGAAGAGTTCTTCCCTTCGCAGCATCCCAACGTCTAGTTTCTTGAACTATTTTATGGCCTTCTCCAAACTCATACATCTCTTTTTGACGTTTTTGTTCTTTTTCAAGAGCTTTTTGGAGTTCTTTAAAGGAGTTTATGTTCTTTATTTCAACCTTTGTATTGTAATCTTCTTGACCAACCCTTCTAAGAGAGATATTAGCATCGCATCTTAGGGAACCTTGTTCCATACGACAGTCTGATATTTCACCATACTCTAATATAGCCTTTAGAGTTCTAACGAATTCTACTGCTTCTTCTGCTGAACGTATATCTGGTTCTGTAACTATTTCTATAAGAGGAACACCAACACGGTTATAGTCTACTAATGAATATGGTTCATTCTCCATATGAACTAGCTTTCCTGCGTCCTCTTCTATGTGTATTCTGTTAAGACGTACTTTTCTTTTTCCTTGGCTGGTTTCTATTTCAACTAAACCTTCTCCACAAATAGGAAGATCCAATTGAGATATTTGATATGCCTTTGGAAGGTCAGGGTAGAAATAATTTTTTCTATCCATCTTATTTAATTTATTTATCTTACAATTTAAAGCCTTACCTGCTTTAACAGCAAGATGAACAACCTCTTCGTTTAAAACTGGAAGAGTTCCTGGAAGTCCCATACATACAGGACATGTATTTTCATTTGGCTTTGAACCAAATTGAGTAGAACAATTACAGAATATTTTTGTCTTAGTATGTAATTCCGC
>JAUZPI010000307.1 GCA_030706015.1 Bacillota bacterium | reverse complement strand
CTGTTGTTTGAGAATCCACGACATTCTCCTGTCCTGCGTCTACAGAATTTAAATTATATTCATCCATTTATTTTCTCTCCTTACCTTTTTACGCATGGTTTGCGAATTTATATCAATTTAAAGTAATTAACAACCTTTTTTACTCTTTTTCATAGGCATAGACTTAGGCATAGACTTTGAATCCATTGGCATTGATTTTGGCATTGACTTTTTAGATGTAGATTTCTTAACCATTTATATTCCCTCCTTGCATCATATTGTTACTATTCTGACTATTCACCATAGTTCCCTGCATTTGTTGCATTATTTGTTGCTGTTTGTCTGGTGGTAATTGACTAAGTGTTTGCTGTTCCTCTGGTGAAAGCTGTGGTGTTTGGCTTGCTTGCTGTTCATCAAGTATTTTTAGAAGTTCTTCTTTAAAAGGAACAATATTCTCTGGGGCAAGTTTGATATAAGTCTTAGTATCAATTTCTTTCATATCGTGAAGTTTGTCTAGTGTAGTCATTGTAAGACTTTCACTGTAATCGGAAGATGCTCCTACATTTATTTTAAGCTTTAACCCAGAATCCTTAAAGTCTGTTCCTCTCCAAGCTTGAGTTATCATGTTTCCATCACCATTATCTATTTCTATAACTCTGTTTGTGTTATAGTTTATAGTCCAGAACTCACGCCAAATCTCTCCTATTTCCTCTATAGTTCTTTTAAATCTTCTCTTAACCTGGTCTAGTGGAACACTTGAAGCTTTTTGAAGCATCATAATAGCTGTTGCGTTCATTTGACTAGATTTAGCAAGTTCACCTGTACTTGTTTCTGTTGCACCTGTATGAGTTTTAGTAGCACTTAACATAAAATCAACAAGTTCTTGTCCTCTTGCACTATTGTAAGTAGGTTGCAAATACTGTGCCGACCAACCTACACTAGAGTTATCGTAAATAGGTACACTAGGATCATTATTAAAATTATCAATCATGCCTTTTTTAAGCATAAGTTTTGGCATACCACCATATTGTTCTGCCATCATTCGCATGGCTGTTATAAAATTGATACTCTTTTGATTTGGAATAAGGTCTGTAGTATCTCCATAACCATACCAATTCTTATCGTCTTTATACCAATTCATACGAGCAATAGGATATAAGGTGTGTTGTGTGTCAACTGGCTGTTTTGTTACTACATCACCACATATCT
>JAUZPI010000306.1 GCA_030706015.1 Bacillota bacterium | reverse complement strand
TGATCCAATTAAAAACATTGAAGAGGCTATGTCCGAAACTGTAATAGAAAATACCTGGAACTGGTACACCTCTACACACTTATCAAGACTTGAAAAGGGCTGTGCTGAAATACATATTGCTACCAGATGGAGTAGAAAAGACCCTATAGGACGTTTAACTGATGAATACGCAGAAACTTACAACGAAGAATTTACAGTAATAAATATAGCTGCACTTGATGAAAATGGACAAAGCTTTTGTGATGAAATCAAGACCACTGCAGAATATTTAGCAATCAGAAAAGTCACAGATGAATTTATATGGGAGGCTGAATTTATGCAACACCCTATCGAGTCTAAAGGACTTTTATTTCCAGTTGAGGAACTTAAACGTTTTACTCTTAATGAAATAAAGAATAAGACTCCAGATGGAACTATTGGCTTTTGTGATACTGCTGATAGTGGCAAAGACTATTTGAGTGGACCTATAGGCAAAAGGTTTAATGAAGATACTTATATTACTGATGTAGTCTTTACACAAGATGGAGTTGAAATTACAGAACCTTTAGTTGCACAAATGATTATAGATACAGGTTGCGAACTGTTTAAGATTGAATCTAATAATGGTGGTCATGGATATGCAAGGAATATTCGTAGGCTAATACAAGGAAAATCTCCTTGTGCTGTAGTAGATGAAATGAATATGCAGAATAAAGAAACTAGAATACTTATGAATGCTGGATATATTAAAGAACATTTTTATTTTAGATCAGATTATGAACCAGGAAGTGACTATGATAAGTTTATGAGATACCTAACAAGCTATATAAAGTTAGGTAAGAATAAGCATGATGATGCACCGGATAGTGTAACTGGACTTGCGGAATATATGAAGCTTATTAATTACACTAAACCACAAGAGAAAAAGAAAAAAGACTGGTTTTTTGATAATGAGGAAAAGGAGGAAGATTATTTATCGTGGTAATAGGACTTTTAATTTTAATACCAGTAATAGCAATAACTACAGGTTATTTTACCTTAAAAGCTTATCAATTAGGTTTAAAGCATAACTATGAGTTAAAACATGAAGAAAAACCTACAATCAAGGAAAATCCTCTTCAAGAGTTTTTTGATAACAAGGTAGAGGCTAAACAATCAGAAGAACAAGATAGCTTAATAGATGAATGGTTTAACGGTGCTAAAGAATAGGAGGTGCATAAATGGATATTGGT
>JAUZPI010000305.1 GCA_030706015.1 Bacillota bacterium | reverse complement strand
TCTATAAAGCCAGGGAGGAAGCCTTAATTGAGAAGATGAGTTTGATTAATGAGGCTGAGGAACGTGGAGAACGTAATAAAGCAATTAAAATGGCTAAAGAAATGCTAGTAGATGGAGAAGATATTATGAAAGTAAAAAAATATACTGGATTAACAGATGAAGAAATTAATAGTATAAAAAATGACTTGCATTAGATTGAAGTGAAGCTAAAAGACACGACAGCTAACAATGTATGACCGCAAGGGCTATGCCACAAGGGAGAGGCTAAGATAGGAGCTATCTAAGCCTCTCCCTCGTCGGTCATACGAACCGTTATACGTAATTTGGCTTATTCAAATACACGGAAAAATAAACAAAAATGTGGAGAGATCATGAAAGAGATAGTGAATACAATTGAAAAGATAAAAACAATAGGTAGTAACAATGGGAAATACACTTCTTTCATTAAATATTGCGAAGCTAAAAAATCTGGATTGAGAAAGGAAGCTTTTAAAAGTTTAAAGTCGTTTCTTGACGAGACTGATAAATGGTCAGAAGAAGAAAAGCGGAATTTCCTTATTGATATCTTTCAAATTATCGAAGCAAATGATGATGACGAAGTGATACTTCCACATCCACTAAAAGAGTTTTTTATCAAAGTATTACGTAAGTGGAACGAGGAATGCAAAACGGATTCAAGACCATATAGATGGTTAGGAATGTTTATGGGATTTGAAATCGAAGAGAATTCAAGTGAACTTCTAAAAAAAGCTATTGAACTAGGTGGGGAGTCAGAACAAGGTGCTGTAAAGAAGTTATTGGTGACTTATATTAGTGGATTAGACTTTGATACTCATGAATTGCCTGCTAGTTATCTTGGTGATTTAGAAGAGGACATAAAAGAATTTGGTGAGATAATTAAAACTTTAAATATGTTAAAGGATGAAGAGTTAAGGTTGAAATTATATGAAGAAATTAAGTACCTTCAAGATTTAATTTTGGATTGGAATCAGTTTTTAAAGATGAACATGAAGGATTTTGAATCATGGAGGAAAGAACAAGGAAAAATAATTCATAAAACAATTTTTC
The DNA here is from genome assembly GCA_030706015.1 of Bacillota bacterium. Taxonomy (GTDB): domain Bacteria; phylum Bacillota; class Clostridia; order Clostridiales; family Clostridiaceae; genus JAUZPI01. The sequence continues at coordinate 159 of JAUZPI010000305.1, read as the reverse complement.
ATGGACTGGAGTAGTAAGCCAAACTACGTATAACAATATACTCCCGTTCGCTTCGCACATTTGCCAGCCTTAGATAGGAGCTATCTAAGGCTGGCAAACGTCGGGAGTAGGGAACGTTAGAGGAAATGGTATATTTATTAAGTTTTAATTCCGTATAAG
>JAUZPI010000304.1 GCA_030706015.1 Bacillota bacterium | reverse complement strand
TAATATCCATCTGCTTTAATTGAATATTTGAGTACTCTAACAGCTCATTAATCATCTCTATAAGTAAATCTGTTTTTCCTATAATAATCTTTACAAAATCCTCTTGTGCCTTAGGTGTTCTGGCTATACCGTCCCTCAAAGCTTCACTATAAGCTTTAATTGTAGATATAGGTGTCTTTAAGTCGTGAGAAATACAGGAAATCAACTCCTGCTGAGATTTTTTAAGGGACTCTTCTCGAATCTGCTTTTCTTTTAATTCATCCCTCATGAGTTCAAAGGAAAAAATCAAATCCCCCACCTCATTGTCACCTATTTCTTTTTCATAGGTTCTAACCACTTCTAAATTATAGTTACCAGCTATAATTGCCTTTGATGAGGTTCTTATTTCCCTTAAAGGCTTTAATACACGGCTGTTGAAGTATATTGTTCGTATTATTAATATAAATATACTTATTAGCATGCCAAGAGCTAAAGGATGAAAAATATTCCAAGCTCTAGCTAAAGCCGTATCCTTGATAATCTCCTTTTCAGGTATTAAGAATACCACAAAGCCATTGGTCTTATTATCCTTCTGCAATATAAAGCTTTCTTTTATTTTACCTATATTATGAATCTTAAAGCTTTTATCAGACTGCAGCATTTCTTGAACATTTATAAGATTCTCCTGCTTGTATTCAAAGGCTGCATCAGCATATAAAACCTTACCATCTAGTCCAAAAACAATATATGGGTAATCTCCCTTATTATAAACACCTGCCTCTATTTCATTTCTTTGCCTAGACACAAGCATTCTTATGTCATTATCATAAATGTTTAGATCCATGTTAAGAAATCTAGTGATAGTTACAACTATTGATACGAAAAGAACGACTACTATTGCAGCAGCCGTTATAATATTTACCTTATAAAGCTTATTATTCATATTAAAATCCTCTTTTCGGGTTAAAGCGAAAACTTGTACCCTGCTCCCCATACTGTCTTTATATAATTCAGCTCATACTTAGCTAATTTTTCACGAATACGGTTTACGTACACCGTTACGCTGTTATCATCGCAGCAGTCAGTATAGCCCCATACCCCTGTATATATCTGTTCCTTTGAAAAAACCTGATTTGGATTCTTTGCGAAAAAGAATAACATATCAAATTCCTTAGTAGTTAAGGATAAGGGTTCTCCATTAGCTGCTGCTGAATAGGAACCTTTATTAAGTACAAGTTCACCTATTTTGATTTCCTCT
>JAUZPI010000303.1 GCA_030706015.1 Bacillota bacterium | reverse complement strand
GAATGTTAGTATCCCTTTCAGAGGATTATGAGGTTAAATCAAATAAAGAAAGCGGGTATGGAAGATATGATGTTATGATAATTCCAAAGGATATCTCTAAAATAGGAATTATCATAGAATTTAAGAAAATAGATTATTTCTTAGACTACACCATAGAACAAGGAACCCAGATGGCACTTCAGCAAATAGAAGAGAAAAAATATGAAGCAGAATTATTGCAAAAAGGAATAAAAGACATAATAAAGCTTGCCATAGTGTTTAAAGGTAAGGATGTTAAGGTTACACAAGGCAAAAACGATAAAATATATCAAAAAAGCCTTAACTGCTGAAGTATTACCGGATAAAACAGATGATTTGGAAAGGTTTTTTGCTGTTTATGGTAGAATATTAGTAATATGAGAACAGATTGGGTGAAAATAGGATGGAAGATAAAACACAGTTAGATCTAGTAGGAAATGGAGGAGAAATGAAAGATGGCGGACATAGGTAATGATTTTAATAATGTTATTAATTTAATACATAGGTCAAGAGAAAGTGCGCTTCGTAAGGTTAATGAGGAATTGATTTTACTTTACTGGAATGTTGGTAAATATATTTCAGAACAAATGGAGAACCAAAAGTGGGGGAATTCATATATTGATGAACTAGCAAAGTTTATATCAATGAACTGTCCAGAAATTAAAGGGTTTAATAGACGTGGTCTTTATAGAATGAAACAGTTTTATGAAACTTATAAGGACAATGCATTTGTGTCACCACTGGTGACACAAATTAGTTGGACTAATCATTTGTTAATATTATCGTCAACAAAATCCATTGAAGAGAAGGAATTCTACTTAAAGCTTTGTATAAAAGAAAAATATTCTAAAAGAGAACTTCAAAGACAATTAGATAGTAGTTATTTTGAAAGATATATGTTATCAACAGAAAAATTAGAACCTATGCCTGTACCTAAAGTAATAAAGGATAACTTTTTAGACACCTATGTTTTAGAATTTTTAAATTTACCTGAAAGATTTTCTGAATATGATTTTAAAAAAGCTATCATCGGCAATTTAAAAAAATTTATTTTAGAAATAGGTAAAGATTTTACTTTTATAGGTGAAGAATATCGTGTTTCTGTTGGTAATAGCGTAAGCGGTAAATAATGAGTACCTCGTATCAAATATAAATTTTTGAGATAATTAATACAAGCTTTAAAAACTACTAGTTTTTCTAAGTAGCTAAACTAGTTTTGAGGAGGTATTAAT
>JAUZPI010000302.1 GCA_030706015.1 Bacillota bacterium | reverse complement strand
CCTTTTTGCGGATCGACATAGTAGAGAAGCATAGGGCGCCATATGGCATCAACTTGTGAATTGACATTCTTTACAGCATAATAGGCATCAACTGTTAAGTAGTTGCTAGTTGTATTAATTTTCCCATATTTTTGGGCATCAGAATTATTTAACCAGTCTGGCAGATAGTTTTTTGAATCATTTGGCCCATAATAGCGGTAGGGTTTCAAGTTTTTGTCTACCATAACTCGGTACATACCTAATTGCTGTGGACCAGTACCGTTGTAATATAATTGATTCCATTCCTTGATCAAACCGTATTTTGCCTGCCCCGTCCCTCCGCCTTTGCTGTAAATTACAGCAAGCTTGTCTTTTACATTAGGATCATTTTCATTTCCATATACATCTACCGAAGTGATACTTGTTACTTCAGGTGTAGGAAGTCCCATCATCTGATTCGGAACAAGATCCTCCTGAACGCGAAGACCATTTGCATGCAAATTTTTAATCAGCTGCTTCAGTTGGTCGCTTGTCCCGTATTTGGTGGCTTTTGCACCATTTAACCCTTGAGGGAATTCTCCTAAATCATATCGGTCCGCTATAGCGTATCCTTCACCGTAATACGATTGGGAAAATGCTCTGTAGGCCGGTGGCATCCATATATCCGAAATACCCCATCTCTTCACTAAAGCACTATTTTTCATCAAATTTGCGTACATATTGCTTTCATAAGGCTGATAAAGACTAAAGCTTTGAAAGATGACATGCTTATCCAATTCAGGGTTAGAGGCAAATCCTTTAGGGCTATTTGTCCGAATGGTATTAATTGGATTCCCTACATTTAGTATGCGTAGATTACCTGCATTATTATTAGAAACATTTAACGGACGGGAATTATCTTGTCTATTACCCGCGTTATTTTTACTATCACCTGCGCAGCCTGATAAACCCACAAGCAATGTGGCAGATGCTAAAATGGCAATTCCTTTTTTCAATTAACTCCCTCCTCGAAGTTTTTATTTACAATTGTAGGTTTCCTAATTTGTGAATTCTTATGCGAGAAGGGATGAATCACTAATTGTTCCATCGTTATCTTAAATTTATTTCTAAAATTAACAAAACAATCATAATTAATTTAAAAATATTATTTTAATGAAATGAGTTGCATAATTATTCTTATCTATTTATTATTAATCGAACGTTTTAATTTACTTTATTATTAGGAGAGTACACAACAATGAAATCTGCAGAAAAAAAGAAGATCGGTGTATTAGGCTTAT
>JAUZPI010000301.1 GCA_030706015.1 Bacillota bacterium | reverse complement strand
GGTTCAAGTGAGTTGTATGAGCATTTATCTTTGAAAATAGCTGAGGATGAAGAAATGCTGAAATTAAGCTCCTATGCACAAAAAGGCCAGCCCGTTCCAAACCTGTTATTTGGTGCAATTCATTATCTTTTGCTTCAAGGAAAAGAGCACGTTTTAAAAGACTATTATCCTAGCATTGTGACGTCTCCAAAAGAAATAGAAAGTTCCTTTATTCCTTTTAAGGACTTCTGTCAGGTGTACAGGGATGAAATAATATGTATCCTAGAATCCAAGTTAGTACAGACGAATGAAGTTAGACGTTGTGCTTACCTTTACCCGACATTTTGCTATATCTATGAGAAAGTAAAAAAACCTCTAGCGCTAATTGAGATAGGTACAAGTGCAGGCTTACAATTACTATGGGATAAATATAGTTATTCATATGGAACGAAAGAGATTTTTGGAGATTTAAATTCAGATGTGCATATTACTTCTGAAATGAGGGCGGATCGTCCTCCAATTTTATTTCATTCGGCTCCCCCTGTGTCAGAAAGAATTGGAATTGATTTACACATAAATGATTTAACTGATAAGGAAGACTACCTTTGGTTGATGGCATTAATTTGGCCAAATCATAATGAAAGGCGAAAATTATTTGAAAAGTCCTCTCATTTCATAAAAGCAACTCCAATAAAATTCATTGAAGGAGATGGAGTAGCATTAATTTCAAAACTATCAAATCAAATACCAAGAGATTCTGTTTTATGTATATTTCACACTCATGTGGCAAATCAAATTCCATTGGAAAATAAAAAAAAGCTTTTAGAGGAAATAAAAGCAATAGGCAGCGATAGAGACGTTTTCCATCTTTATAATAATATGAACGATGGTGACCTCCATCTAGATTATTTTATCAAGGGAAAAGAAAACCTTAAAACAATTGGCAAGACTGACGGACACGGAAGATGGTTTGAATGGAAAATGGAATAGAATTATTAAAAATAAGGAGCGGTAAGAGAACATCCCTTAAAATAAAAATGAATGTTAAAATATCCGTTCATCCATCCTATTAGGCCACATCGTTCAGGCAACCTGGTAATTGATCAATAAAAAAGTTTGTCCGTTATTTAAATAGGCTCGGATTAATCGGGGTGAACCGCACCATAAATAGAGGCGATTTTTTTTACATTAATCACAAATAACTCTATCAAAAGAAAATTTGGTTCTTAGTTTAATTTCACTGTTGTAAAAAAATTAAAGCAAAAGTAGATATTGAAGAAGAATTTAAACTATT
>JAUZPI010000300.1 GCA_030706015.1 Bacillota bacterium | reverse complement strand
TATCAACCGCATCTGACAAGTGAATAATTGCTTGGTGATATCGATTAAGGGATAACTGGGTATCATAAAACAATTGTGTATACTGAGGCTGGGGATTCTCGGTCATCCTTTTCACCTTTCTTCTTGTTCAAATAATTTTATTCTTCCTCTTCTTCAAATTCTTGAAAATATTCATTATTGCTCTTTTCATTTCCTAATTTGTCTTTTATAGAAATTACGGTTTCGAGTTTTTTCAAAAGTAGCCATTCTTTCATTAAAATGGACTCAATGATTCTATGTATAGATTGATTAAAAGCTACAATTTCTTGATTTGTTGGAGAGGTTGGAAAATCTGAATTTTCACCAACAAATGCATTTATTTTATCAGCCTCTGAAGAAATAAGATTAGCGAGTGCGATTTCCTCTTTGACAATGGATTCCATTAGCTGAGCAATTATTTCTTCGTTAGAAGGAGGATTATTGTCTTGAAGGACATTCGGAATAATCACATCTCATTTCCCCTTTGAATTAATAGATGTCCTTATCAGTATATGAGACCTTCTGAAGAGTAGTATAAAATTTTAAACAAAAGTTGGAGCAAGCCTTATTGACATTAGAAAATAAGGCATCTTTGTAAAGAGGATGTATGGCCAAAACGCCACCCTCCCAAATTGTAAATATTCTGCCTGTTTTATACTTAAATAGGCAAATTTTAGGTTACTATACATTTCAATTCATTTTCTCCTTTCATAAGATAATGAAGAATTCATATATGCTGTGAATTCAAAAAATTGAAAGGATGTGAATTTAATATGAGTTTTCCTACTATTCCTAATATAACTCCTTCCATTAGTTTATCCCGAGCTGATGTCGTGAACTTGCTATTAGCATCTATTGCATTTGAAGAACTTGGACTAGCACACATTATCAATGCTGAAGGAGAAAAGATTCAAGCCGCTATTGGAACGCTGCCTGGTACAAATTTAGCTGCGACTGGCTTCTCAGAGCTTCTTTCAGTCAATCAGAGTGTAGATGAGACGTTAAAAACCGTTTTAAAAACGCAAATGCTTCTTCAGTTTAAATTAGAAGATATTTTGGATATTCCTGTTGAATCGACAACGACTGAAACTACTACAAGTACTACTACTACAACATCTTCAACAACAACTACTACAACTTCTTCAACAACAACTACTACAACTTCTTCAACAACGACTACTACAACTTCTTCAACAACGACTACTACAACTTCTTCAACAACGACTACTACAACTTCTTCAACAACGACTACTACAACTTC
>JAUZPI010000030.1 GCA_030706015.1 Bacillota bacterium | reverse complement strand
TGTTATAAAGCTTAGACCCATTATATAACAAGTCTTACCTGCTTCTCTTTCTTCTTTTGTAAACTTATTCTTAAATATAGTAGTTGCAATAGCAATTCCAAGAGGAGGAACCATACCACCAGCCATAATTGCAGCATGTGGGTAGAAGTTACCAGCACTAATCATTGCTAACCCGAAAGTATATGCAGCCTTATTGATTGGACCACCCATATCAACAGCCATCATTCCACCTAAAACTAATCCAAGTAAAACCTTATTTGCAGTACCCATAGAACCTAACCAAGCACCTAGTGCAGTGTTAATAGCTTTAACAGGGCTTGCAACAAATAGTAACATTACCGCACCAGTAATAAATATACCGAATAGAGGATAAATAAGTACAGGTTTTATACCTTCAAGGGATTCTGGTAACACAGAAAATACTTTTTTAAGTCCTAATACTACATAACCAGCTAAAAAACCTGCAATCAATCCACCTAGGAAACTTGCGCCTTGAGTTGATGCTATCAAGCCACCTACCATACCCGGTGCAAAACCTGGCCTGTCAGCTATACTCATAGCAATAAATCCAGCAAGTACAGGTACGAATAAGGAGAACGCTCCGCTTCCGCCGCCTATATCCATCAATAACTTAGCTATTGGGTTAAATGCTGGATCCTTTGGATCAAAGGCTTTTATACCAAATAAGAAGGATATAGCTATTAAAATACCTCCGCCTACTACAAAAGGAAGCATATTTGAAACACCATTCATAAGATGTTTATAGAATCCTGTTTTTTGTTTTCCCGTATTACTAGGAGAATCTTTTGATCCAGTATGATGGTAAACTGGTGCATCTCCATTTAATGCTTTATTAATTAACTCTTCAGGTTTCTTCATAGCCTGCACTACAGGAACTTGAATTACTTTCTTTCCTTCAAATCTTGCCATTTCAATCTGTTTATCTGCAGCTACAATTATACCTGCAGCATTGCTTATTTCTTCATCAGTTAATCTATTTTTTACACCTGTAGATCCATTCGTTTCTACTTTAATGCTTACACCCATTTTTTCAGCTTGCTTTTTAAGAGAATCTGCAGCCATATAAGTATGCGCTATGCCTGTAGGGCAAGCTGTAACTGCTAAAACCAATCCGTTTGAAGAACCCATACTAACTTCCTCCTCCTCTGCATTAGCTTTTTCCTGAGCATCAATAATATTTAATAATTCTTGCTCACTCTTTACTTTTTCTATTTTACTTCTGAAGCTTTCATCCATTAGCATTACTGACAATCTTGATAAGGTTTCTAAATGTTCATCGTTTTCATTGTCCTTGCCAGCAATCATAAAGAATATATGAGCTGGTTGCCCATCTAGGGAATCATAATCAATTCCAGCTTTTGAGTATCCAAAAGCTAAAGCAGAAGTTTTAACTGCTGAGGTCTTAGCGTGAGGGATTGCAATCCCATCACCTACACCTGTTGAAGATCCTTCTTCTCTTTTTAATACCTCTTTTTTGTACTCGTCTTTATTATTTAGTTTTCCTGCTTTGTCTAGTTTGTTTACGAGTTCATCAATTACTTCCGCCTTTGTCTTTGCCTTGAGGTCAAGGATAATAGTATCTGTCTTCAATAACTCTGTTATTTTCATCTAAATCCCTCCTAACTTATTTTTATCACTTCAATCTTTGATGCCAAACTTACAACGTCTTCTTTTTTACATAAATCTAAAGAAAAGGCTGTTGCACTTCCTGAAGCTACTCCCCATCTAAAAGCCTCTTTCTTGTCAAACCCATTTGAATATACTGCTAAGAAACCACCAATTAATGAATCTCCAGCACCCACGGAATTTTTCACTTCTCCCTTAGGAGCTATTCCGTGGTATACAGAGTCTTCACATATAAAAAGAGCTCCGTCGCCTCCCATGGAGATTATTACATTTTGTGCACCCATCTCCAGCAGCTTTTTACCATAAACACTAATTTCTTCTCTAGTATTTAACTCAACCCCGAATATTTCACTTAATTCATGATTATTTGGTTTAATCAAAAATGGTTTGTATTTTAAGGTAGAAACTAAAGCATCTCCTGTGGTGTCAACTATGACTTTTACACCATTTTCTATACATTGTTTTTGTATCTGCGCATAGATGTCCTTCGGTAAACTTTTTTGAACATTTCCTGCTAAAACCAAGAAGTCATCAGCTGTAAGCTTTTTTAACTTTTCAAATAGAGCTTTTAAGTGTTGTTCTTCAATTGCAGGGCCTGCTCCATTTATTTCAGTTTCTTCATCAGCTTTAAGTTTTACATTGATTCTGGTTTCTTCTTCTACAGTTATAAAATCTGTCTGAACGCCTTCAGCTTCAATAAAATCTTTTATGAATTCACCTGTAAATCCACCTAAGAATCCTAGCGCTATGTTTTTTACATTTAAATTATTTAGAACTCGTGATACATTTATTCCCTTTCCACCAGGATATTTATGATCACTTTTAACTCTGTTAACTTTGCCTATCTCAAAAACGTCTAACTGTACAATATAATCCACTGATGGATTAAAAGTAATTGTATAGATCATTTATGTCACATCCTTTAATAATATAAAATTAACTATTGTTTTTATCTGATTGATTATTCTTAATTATCTTATAATGTAATTATAAGTTGAAAACGTTCACTTGTCAATCAATTTCAAGCAAAATTAATCAAAAACAATCACACATGAGCACAAAACAAATATCACTTTATTACATAACTAAATAATTCCTTCAAATTCAAGTGTATCAACACTTATATCGCTAATAAACGTGCAAATATAAACCTCAATTTATAACTTAAATTGAGCTATTGGCTTTACGTTTTGTCCAAATAAAATAATAGCTTCTCTGTTAACTCAACTATTTTCTGATGTGTATAATTATTCGATATTTCCATATTCTACTTGTAACATTTTTTGCTGTTAAATATTCAAGAAAAGATATATAATATCTATGAGCATAAATTAGTTTGGGAGGATAAACATGGAACGATACAAAAAAGAGTTTATTGAATTTATGATTGAATGTGGAGTACTTACCTTTGGTGATTTCGTTACAAAAAGTGGTAGAAAAACGCCTTTCTTTGTAAATACAGGCAATTACAAGACTGGAAAGCAATTAAGCAGATTAGGTGATTTCTATGCTCAGGCTATTAAAGAAAACTTCGGTGATAACTTCAATGTACTATTTGGTCCTGCTTATAAGGGAATACCCCTTGGTGTTACAACAGCTATTTCATTAAGCAATTTATATGATATGGATGTTGCATATTGTTCAAATAGAAAAGAAGTTAAAGACCACGGAGATACTGGAATACTTCTTGGAAGTAAGCTTAAGGATGGAGATAATGTAATAATCATTGAAGATGTGACTACAGCTGGTACATCTGTATATGAGACTATGCCAATATTAAAGTCACAAGCTGATGTGAATGTTGTTGGATTAATCATCTCTGTAGATAGAATGGAAAAAGGTCAACATGAGCAGTCAGCTCTTACTGAACTTAGAGAAAAGTTCGGCATGAAGACATCTGCTATAGTAACAATGGAAGAAGTTATTTCTTACTTACATAACAAAGAGCTTAACGGAAAAGTTGTAATAGACGACGAAATGAAAAATAGAATTAATGAATATTACAGCATATATGGAGTAAAATAATTTTACTCAAAATAAAAGCCTATATCTTTTCACACTGACAAAGATATAGGCTTATATTATGCGGTAAGCTTTAATAGGATAATCTGCGCCACTGAAATAATAGCCATAGCATTAATTACAATTTTAGAAAAATAAGAATTAAATTCGTTATTTTTGTGTTTTTTAAAAAAGAAATGTATACTTGCATGAAATATTAGAAATACATCTATTATGATAAGAAATATCGTACTAGTATTATTGGAGGTATCCATAATTCCAAATAGCAAAAATACATAGAGCGGAATATGTATGGCTGTAAATATTTTATACGCTTTTTCATCCTCTAGATTCTTTAACCAAATAAGCATTTTCCACTCCTGCTGTTTTACTGCATCCATCTCGTGCACTAAAAACAGAGAAAAATTAATTAAAAACAATAATTTAATTATTTCAGACATATTATCTCCCCTCCTTAATTAAGGTAAATTTCATAATAAATTTTACTTTTCTGTCCTTAGCTTCCGCCCATATTTCACCTCCGTTTAATTTAACTATACTTTTGCAAATAGCAAGTCCTAAACCAGAGCTTGCCCCACTTATTGAACGCGACTTATCCCCAATATAAAATCTTTCAAATACTTTTTCCACATCTATTTCCACTAATTCTGAACATTCATTTTCAATTGAAATCATTGCTGAATCATCTATTTTCTCCAAGCTAAAACTAACTAAAGAAGGTTTAATACTATACTTTGCAGCATTATTGAAAAGATTATCAAATACCCTTACAAGCATATCAATATTAGCAATAATGCTGATCTTTTCTTTTGAAATATGTTCCTTTAATTTTAATTTATTGTGTTCTATTAATGGAATGTATTCATCTATGACTTGTTCCATTAACTCATTTAAGCATATATAATTTTTCTCTATCGATTGTTTATTTGTTGTAAGTTTTGTATATACAAACAAATCATCCATCATCTTTTTTAGCCTATTAGATTTTCCAATCATAATCTCCAAGTACTTTTTAGTATCATCATCCATATCTTCAGTTTTAGTCCTTAAAATTTCAATATACCCCATGATTGAAGTTAAGGGTGTTCGTAAATCATGTGAAACATTAGTTATAAGTTCATTCTTTGATTCCTCTAACCTTTTTTCATATTCAATCTTATTTTTTAATTCCTTTGTCATAAAATTAATTTTTTCTGCAAGAATTTGAAGTTCGTCATTTCCTTTTGTTTCAATTGTATAATCTAAATTTCCAGAAGATATCTCCATTACTCCTGAACACAATTCCTTTATATATTTTATCTTTACATTACTTAATAGATAATAAATTATGGCAAAAATGATTACTCCTATAAAAAACACTATTATTCCTTCACCTTCAAAATTACTTTCATATCTGCCTATAGGTTTTGCCATTACAACGCCAAACAGATTTTCATTCTCAACTTGCAAGGGGAATATATAAGCATAGTCATTATATTTTTGACCATCCTTATAGCTCATCCAAAACCTAGCATCACCATAAACCTTCTTAAAATCTATTATTGTTTCTTTAGTTCCTTCAGATTTACACATTATTTCGCCCTTAGAATTTACTATATATATATCCATTCTCATACCTCTATATTTGGCTCCAAGAGAATATGTATAGTAAGCTGTCTCAGCGTAGCTACTGTTATCTCTATTAGAAAAATCTTTTGCTATTTCAGCAGAAGCTGCATCCAAAGAAATAATACTTGAATAATAGCTGCATCTTGCAAAGCATTTAGTTGAAAAAATTATTGCAATTGCACTTATAGAAACTAGCAAACTAGTGATGATACAGATTATTACCTTTGCTCTTAAACCAATGTTAATTTTCAATTTTGTATCCAACTCCCCATACAGTTTTTATATATTGAGGATTCTGATCATTAGGTTCAATTTTCTGTCTTAATCTTCTAATATGTACAGTTACAGTTCTGTCAAATTCACAATAGGGTTCCTGCCATACAGCTTCATATAGTTGCTTTATACTAAATACCCTCCCTCTGTTTTTAGCCAATAAATGTAATATATCAAATTCATGAGGAGTTAGCTTTATTTGTTGATCATTGTACTTAACTTCATGAGTCGCCACATTTACAGACAAATCTCCTAAGGCTAGTAAGTCTTCATTATTCTCAATTTTTTCTTCAGAGATATTTAACCTTTTATACCTTCTCATCTGGGATTTAACCCTTGCAATAAGTTCTAAAGGATTAAAGGGCTTGCCAACATAATCATCAGCCCCAGTAGTCAAGCCAAGTACCTTATCTAAGCTATCTATCTTTGCAGATAACATAATAATTGGCATATTCATTTCTTCCCTTATCTTCATACAGGTATTTAAACCATCTAGCTTAGGCATCATTATGTCTAAAATAATCAAATCTACTGCATTATTTTTTAATATATTCATTGCTTCTATACCATCATAGGCTTTTATCACATCCATATTTTCATTTTTTAAATAAAATTCCACCATGTCTGCTACATCTTTATCATCATCAACAACTAATATTTTGTTCTTATCCATAAAAATCCCTCCATAACAATTATATAAGAAAAGTAAAATGATATCTATTTTGTAATAAAATCTTAATAAATTGCAATATTATCTTAGCACTTTTATTACCTTTTAAGTAATATTTCAAGCTTATAATCTAAGTATCATATTTTAATTGGAGGTAATAGAATGAAAAAATATACAAAAGTAACCCTTATTGTTTCCCCTATTATTTTAATTTTCAGTATAGCAGTCTACATCTTAACTAATAGAATGGAGGAGTATGGATTTGGCATTCCAGCAAGGAGACTCCCTAAAGTAGTGGCTGAAAATAACTTTCCTAAAATACAGCAGGATACTCCTGAAAGAATATTTGCTTTTTGCGGTAAGGACTTACAAACTAAAGACTTTTCCAAAGTTTCAACTGATTTTCTTATGGAGTACGCTTTCGATAAAGCTACCAAATGGCCTCCTTCCGATAAACTTCCAAAGGACTTCAATACTGATTCTATCTTTGAGGAAGGTAAGAGCCCTGGTTTAAACATTGATAAGCTTCATCAAGAAGGTATTACTGGTAAGGGGGTTTCTGTAGCAATAATAGATAAACCTATCCTAAAAAATCATAAAGAATATAATACTAATCTGACCTATATAGAGGTTGGAGATTGTTCGAAATTACATTTTCATGGTACCGCCTGTGCCTCTATTCTTGCAGGAAAAAACTGTGGAGTTGCTCCAGATGTTAATCTATATTATTTCGCAGTTCCTGATAATGGAGATAATCTAAACAACTACAAAAAGGCGCTAGATGAGCTAATTAAATTTAATAAAACCCTTCCTCCATCAAAAAAAATAAAAATAGTTTCAATTTCTGATGGATTTAAAGATAGTTCCTTAACAGAAAAGGCTGCTAAAGAAAACTATTAATTAAATTTATTAGCTATTAATGATATAATAAACAAAAAACATTACACTAAAGAAGAGGATTAAAGTATGTTTATTATGATAGATAACTATGACTCTTTTGTTTATAATTTAGTTCGGTATCTGCAAGAATTAGATGAGCAGGTTTTGATATTTAGAAATGATAAAATAACCATACATGAAATAGAAGCTTTAAAGCCTGAAGGAATTATCATATCTCCAGGCCCTAAAAATCCTGAAAAAGCTGGGATTAGTTTGGATATACTGCGTTATTTTAAAGGAAGAGTACCTATTTTAGGAATATGTCTAGGTCATCAGACAATTGCACATTATTTCGGCTGTAAAATAGTAAAAGGAGCAGAACCTGTTCACGGAAAAGTACACGAATTGTTCCATAATGATACTGGTGTTTATAAAGGCTTACCAAGTCCTATAAAGGTTACAAGGTATCACTCATTAGCAGCTGACAAATATACCCTTCCTTCCTGCTTAACTGTAACAGCAGAAGCTAGGGACGGTACTATAATGGGAATTAGGCATGTTGAATATCCTATTGAAGGTGTTCAATTTCATCCTGAAGCAGAACTAACTGAACATGGCCATCAGATGCTTAAAAACTTTATTGCGGAGGCAAGAAACTTCAATAAACGAAATGGAGAGAAATAAATTGAAGCTAATTTTTAAAAAAATCAATACAGATTTAGATGCATTTGATATCTATAATATTTTTAGCATGGAAAAAAACACAGTTATTTTAGACAGTGGCAGCGATCATGACACGTTAGGCAGATATTCCTTTATTGGTATTAATCCTTTTTTAACTCTCAAATACGAAAACGGCATTTTATTAGTAAATGATAAAAAAGAAAAAGGAAATGTATTTATAAAATTAAAAGAAATACTAAAGGAATATAGTGTTGAAAATAGTACTGATATTCCTTTTATTGCTGGAGGAATTGGTTATTTATCTTACGATATAGGACGTGAAATTGAAGTATTACCCTCTACAGCTGCTGAAGATGTTCACATACCACAACTTTATTATAATTTTTATGACAACATAATAATTAAAGATAATCTAAAAAACGAAACTTATATCTCTGCTCTTGGAATATCGCAAGACTCAGAAACAAGCATAAAAAATATTTCTCAAAAAATTGAAAATGGTCATGAGGTAAAATACACCAAAGTCACTGAAGAAATAAATAAGGGGCTTTTTAATTCAAACTTTACCCAGAAAGAATATTTAGCAGCAGTTGATAAGGTAAGAGACTTTATAAGAAGCGGAGATGTATACATATTAAACTTAACTCAGAGGTTCACTTGTAACTGTAATAGAGAATCTTATGAGGTATACAAGGATTTAAGACATATAAATCCCGCTCCTTTTGCAGCTTTTTTAAACTTTGAAGATTTTTCTATTCTTTCTTCTTCTCCTGAAAGGTTCTTAAAAATTAGAAACGGTGTTGTTGAAACAAGACCTATAAAAGGTACAAGACCAAGAGGTAAGGATGCTTACACTGATAATTTATACAAGCAGGAACTGTTAAACAGTGAAAAAGATAAGTCTGAGCTTCTTATGATAGTCGACTTAGAGAGAAATGATTTAAGTAAGGTATGTAAACCTCACTCAGTAAAAGTTCCCGAATTATTTAAATTAGAAGCTTATCCTTCTGTATTCCACTTAGTATCTACTATAACTGGTGAGTTAAAAGCTGAGTGTAATTGTATCGACTGCATTGAGGCTTGTTTCCCTGGAGGCTCAATTACAGGGGCACCTAAGATACGTTCTATGGAAATAATTGATGAGCTGGAAAAGGTAAGAAGAAATATATATACAGGATGCATTGGCTACATTGGCTTTGATGAAAGTGTAGATTTAAATATAGTGATAAGAACAATACATATACAGGATGGTAAAGCTTATTTCGGCGTAGGCGGAGGTATAACCTGGGAGTCAGAAACTAATTTTGAATATGAAGAAACTCTTCATAAAGCTGCTGCTTTAATGAGAGCGTTAAGTAACGAGGTGAATTAATTGATAGTAAATTTAATACAGGATGATACTTCTATTATTGAACTAGATAATGGCTTTTATTTTGGAAAAGGCTTATTTGAAACCATTTTAGTATTGGATAAACCTATCTTCCTAGAGGAACATTTAAGAAGATTAAATGGAGGACTTAATTTCCTAGGAATTGATACAGTTATCACTGAAGAATTAGTGCTAGAAAACATAAAGGGCTGTAGTAATTGTGCAGTAAAAATCGCAGTATCTGAAAAAAACATAGTTTTTTCTAAAAGAGAATTAAGCTATACCCTAGAACATTACAACAAAGGTTTTAAGGTTAAGTTAGGTTCCATAAAAAGAAACCCTTATAGTCATATGGTAAGGCTAAAAAGCTTAAACTACATTGAAAACATCCTTGAAAAAAATCTTGCTGCCAAAGAAAATTTTAATGAAGTTTTGTTTCTTAATACGGATAATTTCTTAGCTGAGGGAAGTTTATCCAATGTTTTTGTAATCACAAAAGAAGGCATATTGACTCCATCCACTCAGTGCGGACTTTTAGATGGAGTAGTTAGAAATTTTTTAATTAAAGAACTTTCCACTAACTACAATATAGTTGAAACTACCATATCGTTAGATGATATAAATAGCTGTCAAGGTATGTTTTTAACTAACAGCTTGATGGGATTAATGTGGATTAATGAATTTAACGGTATTAAATTTTCCAGACATAGGCTTTATGATGAAATAAAAAATTACTATGATAATTATATTTTGAAGCCTTTATAATAATCTTTGCATAATAATAAACTATATTATTTTAAGAAAGGATATAGCTTTATTATGAATTATAATTTCTACCCCTGCATGCAAAGAACTGAGAGAACTGGCCACCTAAGGATAAATGGTTTAGGAACAATAAAGGCTTCTCCCGATATCGCCACTGTATACATCGGAGTTATTACAGAAGATAAAAACCTGCAAACAGCCCAAGAAGAAAATGCAATAAAATCCACTTCTGTGATAAATGGACTTTATAGAATGAACATTCCTAAACAAGATATAAGCACAGCAGCATATACCATCGAACCTCAATATAATTATATTGATGGTAAGCAGGAATTTAGAGGATATAGAGTTTCAAACACCTTAAATGTTAAGATAAGAGATTTATCAAAAGTCGGGGCTATAATAGATGATGCGGTAGCCAATGGCGCCAACAATATATCTAATATAAACTTTACTGTAGAGAATCCAGAGGTATACTATAACAACGCTCTGAAATTAGCCTTAAAAGATTCCATAGAAAAAGCCAAAGCAATTACAAACACCTTAGGAGTGTCACTAAACGAGGTTCCCCTTAGGATTTTAGAACTAAGTACTGTTCCATCTGCGGAAAGTACTTCACTACAAAAAGCTTACTCTGCAACTACACCTATTCTGCCTGGTGAAATTAGTATTATTGCAAGAATTGAGACAATTTTTAATTACAAATAGATTTATTCTTTATCTTATAAAGACCGTACCACTTACGATTGGTATGGTCTTTATTTTTTCAAACCTTATATGCTGCGAGAGCTTCTGCTGTTATTTCCCATTATCCTCCTTAATTAATCCTTTTCTATATGCTTTTAGAAGCATTTTCAAGTCCTTAATCTGCTGCTGAAGAACACATCCTATATCCGTATCTCCTACCCTTTTTCTATCCACGGTCTGTTCTAATACAACAGTGGAGGATAATATATCAGTTTCATTTTTAATTGCCAATTCTGTTGATTCAAAAGGCTGATGTGACACAAGTTGTAACCCAAAGGAATTATATATGAGGGTATATCCAGCAATTCCAGTCTTACATCTGTAAGCCTTTGCAAAACCGCCATCTATAACCATTAGTTTTCCACCAGCCTTTATAGGACTTTCACCGTTTTTCTTCTCAACGGGCATATGTCCATTTATAATATGGCCTTCTTGTGCACATAGTTCAAACTCATCCAAAATACTATTGCAAATAGCATCGTTGTCCCGCAATTTATAGTAAGGATCCTTTTCTTCATGGTGAGTTTCAGCTTCTTTAATGAAATATCTTTCAAAGGTTGCCATCTTTTCTTTACCGAATAAAGGTGAATCAGGTCCTGTCCATAAATACCACATAATGTCCATACCTTTTTGCTTAACTTTAGGATTATCCATATAAAAATAACCTTCCCTTGCAAGTATGTCCAATTTATCAAACAAGGCTTTACCACTATACTGCTCCTTACCAATTGTCACACTCTTAAAGCTTCCATCTTCATTTAACGGTATGCACCCATGATATAAAAGATTTGAGTTATATTTTAAATATAAGCTCCCCTTTGAAAATAAAAAACGAACATGTTTATTTAGCTTTTCACTATTTATAAAAGAGGATTTTAGTTTCTCAATTAAAGTTTTTTCTTCATCTAGAAGCTTGTATGGATCTTTAATATCTATTGTTGGAAAATTTGTATCTGTGAGCTTGTATTTTCTTTCATTTAATGTAATAGTTTTTTCTTCATAATTTATTTTATCCAGCAAAAGTCTGCCTTCCATCTTGAACTCTGGATTTCTTAAGATAGCCTCTCCTTCCAGTTTAAATTGTATAATGGATATAGCCTTATGCATTTTAGCTATGAGCTTAATTTCTTTAACATTATAGTTTCTATTGCCTTCTATCCTTGGGAAGAAATTATTACAAGAATCATCTTTATAGATTTCCATTGCAAAGGTAGCCAAAGGCAGAAGGTTTATTCCATATCCATCTTCTAACGTATTTAAATTAGCATATCTAGCTGAATTTCTTATTACATTTGCTATGCAGACTTCAGAACCCGCTGCTGCACCCATCCATAAAATATCGTGATTTCCCCATTGAATATCTACAGAATGATACTGCACCAAGGTGTCCATAATAATATCAGCTCCCGGACCCCTATCGAATATATCTCCAATTATATGTAATCTATCTATAACTAGCTGCTGTATTAATTTTGATAATGCGATTATAAATTCCTTAGCTCTTTCAATATCAATAATAGTTTTTATTATCTCATCATAATATTTCTGCTTATCTATTACTTCCGGACGTTCGTGGAGCAATTCTTCTATGATATAAGAAAAGTCCTTAGGCAGTGCTTTTCTAACCTTCGATCTAGTATATTTTGATGAAACATATCTGCATACCTCAATAAGCCTATATAATGTTATCTTATACCAATCATCCATATTCTTTTCCTGCTTTATAACTATATCAACTTTTTGCTCAGGATAATATATTAAAGTAGCTAAGCTCTTTTTATCACCTTCACTTAATGAATTACCGAAAATATCTTCAATCTTTCTCTTTATTACTCCAGAAGCATTCTTTAATACATGGAGAAAATGCTCATATTCTCCGTGAATATCTGTAAGGAAATGTTCAGTACCTTTTGGTAGATTTAATATTGATTGTAAGTTAATTATTTCAGTTGAAGCTTCACTTATTGTAGGATATTGCTGGCAAAGCAATCTTAAGTATCTAAGGTTTTTTTCAATTTCGTTATCTTCAATTTCATCTCTCAATAACATAATAATCCCCCATATTTTAAGATATAGCGTATACTACTTTTCTATATTATATACACTATTGGTAAGTTTGTCATGTAATAATACTATTATACACTATTTCCCAGATATATAAAGTAGTATTATTGTACATATGTAAAAAAATATCATTGTTTTTTATACATTATGACCAAATTATCTTCTACAGCTAATACATTATTACTTTTAAACCTTAAATACTAAAAGATTGATTGAATATATACAAAACTTATAATAAACTTATACTAAAATAAAAGCGTTTTATAAATTTTTGCTATTGTTAATAAATTAATTTTACATAAATAGAAAGGGAGGTTTTCCAATTTGAATAATAATGTATCTATTATCCTCAGAAAACTAATTACTGAAAATGGTACAAACTTATGCAGAGATAGTGTTAGACTTAAAGAAATGCTAACGGGCTTATGCGAAGACAGTCAAAAAGAAACTAATCTTATCCTACTTGCATTACAGCAAAATATTGTTCAAGAAATACTAAATGCACCTGAAAATAATATTAGTGAAGAACTATATTTTAGATTATCAGCAAAGTTATTCAATGATTTTGGAATCGCAAAAGAAAATTCTATGTGGGCAGTTAAAGCTTGGGTTGAAGCCCTAGGAAAAACTGTTGCTTATATCAGCTCTGATGTAAATATTATCAATCAAACCACTACCCAAAACAATTCAATCCCAATAAGCACTAATAATTCAAATACTACTTATAGAAATAACAAAAGTATCTCCAAAATTCTTTTTGGAGTTTTCTGCATCATTATAATTTTTTGCATTGTCATCGCTATTGCTTTAAATACCCATCAATCAGAGTCAGTCGCCAATGATAAAAAGAATACAGTAAGCAAAAACGAAATTCAAACCTCAAAAGAGGCTCCTGCTGACGAACTAGATAGTAAGTCCTTTGCACTGGCTGGTACTATAAATAAAAATTTAAATATTCACATGAAGCTTAATTTTAGAAAAAAAGAGGTTACAGGAAGCTATTATTACGATAAGTATAATCAAAACATTAGTCTTAAAGGTACCTATGATAATTACCATAATGTGAAACTCACTGAGTCTGATGAAAATAGTAATATAACCGGTATATTTACTGGAAAAATCTCTACTAGTGGAGATTTTGAAGGAACCTGGTCAGCTCCTAATGGGTCAAAACAAATGCCTTTTTCTACTTCTGCTAAGGATACAAGTGATAGTTCTTCAACCACAGCTTCAAATTCAACAGAAAATAAAAACTCTGAAAGCTCAGCTACCGCAGAGTCCTATACGGTTATGAAGGATTTTGATTACAGCAATAGATATATACCCAAGGAATACAAGGGTGATGATACAAAAAGTAATACTGGTGATTCAGTTACAGATTCTATAAATGATACGGGCTGGGCAATATTTAACAGTACACAAAAGGTTATTACAAATGCTAATAACGATATCCAAAAATCATATACTGTAAAATGGGGTTTTATACCACAAACACTTACCTATGATGGAAATACAATAAAAATTGATGGTCAATTTTATAATAACAATGACTATGCCTCAATTTCTAATATAAGAAATCTTGTATTTTCACTTGTAGACTCCAATAATAAAATAATTGGAATGTATGATTTCTCAAAAGATTCTAATATCTCAAACATAACTGTACCTCATAATCAAACTGTGCCATATTCCTTTACTATTTCAAACATTCCAAAGGCAGCAAATTTAACAAATTATGCAACCATAATTTGTTCTGATTTTAATACTATCATAGATGAAGAAAAAATGAAAAGAGATCATCCTGATGTATATAATGCTACCCAATATCTTAATGAACAAGCTGCAAAAGACATGGAAAAAATGCAGGAGGAGTCCCTAAATTACGTTGATATGGTAAATAGCTTTGCAGCAGATAGAGCAAATGACGCAAGTAAATATTAAAAAAATAGCTGGGCATTTTATGCGCCAGCTATTTTTCTATTTAATATTATAAAAATCTATTTATTCAACACTTGTTTTATCTTGTATAAAATGAATATGGTTTTCAGCAAAAGCAGTGGCACCATTAATATAATGAATGTGACCTCCACCTTCAACAGGATAGTTAACGCTTGTAGGAATCATATAATAATGTCTATGACCATCCGCATAATCTGTATATCCAATTATATAATGAATATGTGGAACTCCAGTTGGGGCAGCAGTGGTTTTTCCGCTATATCCATGTCTATGACCATCATTGTAAGTTGTTTTTCCAGAATAACTATGAGTGTGATACATCTCCACGATAATATCCTCCAATACTTGTCATCATAATATACTATGATGGCAAGTATTGATATGCCCCTCATTATAGCTTCGCTATAGTTTATCCGATGACTACCAGCCGTAATACTCCCGCTTCTACAAGCGGGAGATAACGGCTGCTACGTCCCTGGATAACGATTTCTCCTAAAGGATAACGATTTCTAAGTGTCCTTGACACTAAGAACTCTGTTAATAACCTTGAGATGGGGTTTAAAACCCCATCTCAAGCTAAGAGCTCAGTTTATATTCCAACTAATATTTCATTAATATCTTCGCTTACTTTTAATCTTTCATCATATACCCAATCTTTATCAAATTCTAAATTGAAAGCCCTTGAAAATGAATAATAGAGATTAATTTTTTGATAGTATACCTCTAAATCATAAAGCTCTTTTATAAAACATTGAGGTTTTGATATAATATCTCTTTTAGCAATAAAAATTTCATCTACAAAGCTTAAAAAAGTATCCATTATACTTGAATTAGATACATCAAAGGGAATTCTTAAAAGTCTCCATTGAATTTTTTCCTCTAGCATATACCCTTTTAAGCTATCTAGCACTATTAAATATTCGGTAATATCCATCTTCCTATAATAATGTACCTTTTCTTCCCTAGTACTCCACAGTGCCAGTTTCTCTCTAAGTGAAAGCCCAGTAATTTTAAGTATTTCATCACTTGGACCAAGTACTCCCTGATCAATTGGCCTATCAATAGTAATTAAGTTCTCACTTAAATAATCTTGCACTCTGTCCTTTGCCGCCACATATCCTTCGTTATATATCCCCTTGCGCCCTGCTCTACCAGCAATCTGCTTAACCTCTTGAGAGGTTAAATATCTTATTTCGTTACCATCAAATTTTCTAACATCCATAAAGATTATTCTTCTTATAGGAAGATTTACCCCCATACCTATTGCATCTGTACTTATTAAAACTTTATTTTCTTTACTTAAAAATTTATCATACTGCTTTCTTCTAACCTCAGGAGGTAAGTCCCCGTATATCAAGCTGGCTTTAATTCCAATACTTAAAAAGTACTTAGCCAGCTCCAGTACTCTTTTCTTAGAGAACAGCACAAGAGCATCTCCCTCTTGAACATTTTCATAGGAGAAGGATCTTTCTTCTACAATAAGAGGTATGTCTCTTTTATACTCTCTGATTTCATAGTCATCTCCACAGTCCTCAATTATTTCTAGTAACAGTTCTTTTGCATTTAATGCCCCACAAATATGTATTTCTCTACATTTTAATCCCAATACCGCTCTAGTCCAAGCTGCACCTCTTTGATCATCATCAATCATTTGAACTTCGTCAATGACAGCAATATCATAGCTCTCATATACATCCAATTTTTCAATGGTACAAGCTGTATGATTAGCACCCTCAATTATAGTTTCTTCTTCCCCTGTTACAAGATTACATTTAGTGCCTTCTCTGTTTAACCTTTCAAAATTTTCAAGGGCTAATATTCTAAGTGGGGAAAGATAAATTCCCTTAGAAGCTTCCTTTAACCTTTCCATTGCATTATAGGTCTTACCTGTGTTAGTTTCTCCTAAATGCAAATAGAACTTTCTTTTTATTAACCTAGCTTCTTTATACTCGTCCTTTGGATTGCTTGGAAATACTCTATCAAATTCTTCAGATACAATACTAGGAATATAGCTGGTTATGAGAACACTCA
Source organism: Bacillota bacterium (assembly GCA_030706015.1). Lineage (GTDB taxonomy): Bacteria > Bacillota > Clostridia > Clostridiales > Clostridiaceae > JAUZPI01. Next base: position 33,193 of record JAUZPI010000030.1, on the reverse strand, counting down.
TAATTCCAGATTTTAAATATCCCTCGAAATTTTCTCTTACTATATGATTAAAGTTGAAACTAGTACCGTTCTTTTTATTGTAATCATCAATTAATCTTTTTGATATATCCTCAAGAAGCTCCATGTAGTTTTCATGAACTTCATCATAATCTCTTAAATATTGCCCTTCAAATTCTCGTATAGCTTTTAATTTCTTTCTTACTGCTGCTTCATGTTCCCATAAAGCCCCGGGCTTTGTATGTTTTGCTATCTCCTTAATTTGAGTAAATTGATTTTTTATCTTTCTGAAATTTCTCTCTGCTGCACCTTTTTTCATTTCGCCCTCCTGCATCAAGTAACTTATATTATGTAACTATATTATCATCTTTTACATTATTTTGCTTAATTAATACATAAAAATACACCTTATTTTTACTGCACTGAGCCCATATTCTTCCCTCATGAAGTTCAACAATGCTTTTAGCTATGGCTAATCCTAAACCCGAGCCGCCTGTTTCACTATTTCTAGCCTCATCCGTTCTATACAACCTATCAAAAATCCTATTTAAATCTTTCTCTTTTATAATTTTGCCTTCATTTTCAATGCAGGTTACTACTCCCTCATTATTCTCTGTAACCTTTACTCTAATAGTGCCTGGTTTATTACTATACCGTACTGCATTTGCTATAATATTTTCAAAGACTCTAAGCATTTTGCTGGGATCTGCATTAACTTTTATTTCTTCCTCTGGCAATTCCAGAAGAAGTTTTAATTTATTTTCGCTAGCTATAGATATCATTCCCTCGATAGCCTGTCTCATAAATTCACTTAATGAAAACTGAACCTTATGAAGTATAATATCCTGTGACTGAAGCTTAGTATATTCAAACAAATCGTTAATAAGTTCCTCTAACCTTTGGGCTTTATTATCTATTATATATATATAACTTTTTATATCATCCTTTGCATTATATTTTTGCTTCAACAATTTTACATAGCCAATAATAGAAGTCAGTGGAGTTCTTAAATCATGAGATACATTTGCAATAAGTTTATCCTTATTTTTTTTAGCTGTTTTTTCTTTTTCTCTTAAATCATGCAGCTGTGTTGCCATATAATTTATATTTTCTCCTAGAGCAGCAAGTTCGTCCTTTCCCTTAATGTTTACCCTATATTGAAAATCACCTTGAGAAATTGCAATAATACCTTTGGAAAGCTTGTGGATATATCTTACTTTTTCATAAGTTAGTATTAAAAACATTATCACAAATATAACTAATCCAAGTAAAAAAGTTCCCATATTGTCCTGCATAGTTAAAAATTCAGCTGCCACTATATACGTATCTTCATCTAGATTCTCTATATTGTAATATTTGGTCTCAATTGAATCATAAACCACTCCCTTTTTTATTGAAGGCTTATATTCATATGTTTTATTGCTTAACAATTCAGCAATATCAAGCTGCTTCTCATAGCTATTTTTTTGTTTAAATAGTACTTGCCCCTGTTTATCTACCACATATATATCCATTTTAAACGAATACCTATCTATTATCTCCTGCAGCTTATTTGCGTTTCCAATATTTTTTTTAATCTCTTCAAATATTGGTGAACATTCTGAGTTGAATACCTTTATTTCTCTTGAATAACTAGTACTATTTTGTCTTAGATAGCCGTTAGCAGTTAGTGCTACAAGCATTCCAATGACTAAGGATACGGAAAAGACCAATAGAAATCTAGCTCTTATGCCCCAAAAGTATCTATTTTTCAATCTTATAACCAACTCCCCATACAGTTTTTATATACCTTGGACTTTTAACGTTATCCCCTAGCTTCTCTCTGATGTTTCTTATATGAGTCATAATGGTAGCATCGGATTCATAAAATTCTTCCTTCCATATCTTCTCATAAATATTTCTGCTGCTGAATACAAAATCTCTATTTTCTGCTAATAACCTTAATATTTCAAATTCCTTAGCAGTTAATTTAATTTCCTTTTCACCAATATAAATTCTATGGGTTTGTGAATTAATAACTAAATCACCAATCACTATCTCATTAATATTAGGCATGTTGAAGTTTTTAAGATATCTTCTAAGCTGTGCTTTGACTCTAACCACTAGCTCTAATGGATTGAAGGGTTTTGCTATATAGTCATCCGCTCCAGTAATTATACCTAAAACTTTATCATTATCCTCCCGCTTTGCTGAAAGCATTATTATTGGCACGTCTGACTCCTCTCTAATTCTTTTACAAACCTGTATACCATCAATTTCAGGCAGCATAATATCTAGTATAATAAGCTGTACACTATTACCCTTCAATATTTCTATTGCATTGAGTCCATTCTCTGCCATAAGCACCTCATAACCTTCATTCTTTAAATAAATAGCTATAAGTTCTCTAATTTCTTTTTCATCATCCACCACTAATATAGTAGTCTTGTCCATAGTAAGCCTCCTAGATAAAACATTATTCTAGAATAATACTTCCACAACTATATAGCACAATCCTTCTGTTTCCTAGAGTTTTTCACAATATTAGCAATAGTGATTATAGGAATTGATACGATTAAACCCAATATACTAATTGAAAAAACGGTATTTAATGTACTATGGTTTTGAGACAACCAAATTACTTCACTAGTTGGAATGCCCTTCATTTGTCCCATATTAACAACCATCATAGCATCAACTATATAATGCAAAACCAATGGTGCGAAGAAAGAGTATTCTAAGGCAAGCCAAGCAAAAATCCCACCGGATAAAACCGTGTCCACTATTCGCGATGGACCATGATTTGGTACATGATAAGCAGCAAAAATTATAGAGGGAATTATTATATAAATCCATTTACCTAGGTTAAATGCTCTTTCAGAAAGGTTTTTTTTCATTAAAATCAGAATTACTAGTGGTATTCCCCTAAACACCACCTCTTCCCATAGAGGATTCTGCCATAGTGAAAATATCATTCTATCTACCAAGCCAGTTAAATGCATAATGTCAGTACTCTGCAGTTCTCTCCAACCAGTAAAGTGATTCACTATATTTCCTAATAGATGCGGTAAAGCCATACTTATTATTCCCCAAATAGCCACTTTACCAAAAACCTTTTTTCTGCATAGATATATAATTCCTATAGTATATGATAAAGCCATTAATCCCATGGTAACCCAAACTGGTACCGTTATACCATAGTTTACTTTTACTCCAGGCCAAAATAATATCAGAAATTTATTAGTTTTATTAATAAATCCTGAATTAAAATATTGACCTAAGGTTGCAATAAGTGGCAGAAAAAATATAATCACTAAAAAACCCTGAAATATAAAATTTTCCGATAAGCCCTTTAACGCTTTTTTTAAATTATTCATAAGTCGATCCTCCTACAATTCTTATTCATTTCTTTATTTATATTGTAGAAGTAATTACTGAAAGTAATTTTAAGTAAATCTAAAGAATTTCTAAATTTCTATACAAAAGCACCCGTTTTGTCAAAACGAGTGCTAATATTTAAATTCATTATTTTTTAAAATAGTTTCCCCTAATTATCTCATCTGAAATTGGTATTCCTTGAAGCATATGTTCCTTATCTTTTTCACTGCTCGGAGTACCCACAATCTCTCCTGAGTTTAATACAGTAAAGTTCTTATTAGTTTTAACAAGAATCTTTCCCATAGCGGTACTATTAAAATTCTTTTCATCCACACCAAGAAGGTATGCTATGGTAGGCATTATATCTATATGACCACCAATGGTTTCTATTTTCTTTCCCTGCACAGATGGATTATACATTATTAATGGAATCTTATAATCTGGAGTCTTCCACCAATCTCCTGGGATATTAATGCCCTGTATTTGATCATTATAGTATTTGTGAACTCCTGTATGGTCACCATATATCATCACTACTGAATTTTGAAGAATTCCGTCATTCTTTAACTTTTCTAATAGCAAACCAATTTGCTTATCTGTATAATTTATACTTTGAAAATAATCTCCTATATAGGTACCTTCCACATCTTCAGGTAATTTCAAAGATTGATATTCTTTAGGCATATCAAATGGACCATGACTTGTTTGAGTAACAATATATGAATAAAAAGGCTGCTTCATACTATTAAGCTTTGGCTCAAGCTGCCTAAACATTGAGCCGTCTGTTAAGTAGTCTCTTATGGTTTCATCTATGTTAAAAGATCTAATATCCAAGGTTGTTTGAAATTTTAATGAAGCCCTATGAACCTCAGACCAATTATAATTACCACCTAATGCGGCATGAGCTGATATAGTATTGTATCCCTTATTACTAAGCAGCACTGGAAGAGAATTATATTCCGTTAGTGGATATCTGAAGAAGGTCATTTCCTCTCTAACAGGGAACAAGGAAGTATTCACTAATAAGTCTGCGTCAGTGCTAGTTCCGTTATTATTTTGCTCGTATATGTTATCAAAATATAAACTATTTCCTAAAAGTTTATTTAAATTTGGAGTTATTTCCTGCCCATATACCTTTTGCCCTATAACAAAGTTCTCTAAAGACTCTACCTGTATAACAATTAAATTCTTTCCTTTAAACATCCCCTTAAAATCATTGTCTGGTAAAGCTTCTTTATTATCCTCAAACCAATTATCAATTTTTTGTTTATCATCATTGCTTAAAACTATTCTTTTATTTTCAGTAAATTCCCTATATATATCATACCCATGATAACCTAATGGTGAAAGGTTAGACATAGTTTGAAAAGATGCCCAACAAGTTCTAAATAGCATTAAATTACCTTTTGTAATATCTTTGTCATCAATAAGGTAATGAGCAATACCTATATACATTGAAGATATGAAAAATGTTAAGCCAAACAAACCTATATTTCTCTTCACCTTCTTAGTTGAAGGCTTTTTAAATTTGATAATTATCATTACTAAAATATCTACTAAAAACAACAAATCAATTGGGTGAAATTGTATTAAGCTTCTATTCATTGTATTAAATAATTTAGGCTCTAATATAAATTGAATACTCATAAAGCTGCCATATGCCCTGTAATACCATAAGTCCCCAAGAAGCAGAATGCTTACAAACAGATTGGTAATTAAATTGTATATAAATCTACCTTTACTTTTAAATAAAAACGAAAAGGACATAATAAGTACAATAAACATTACATGAACTGAAATTGGCGGCGAAGTAAAATACATTGTACTAGTATCTATGCCCGCTGAATTTGGTGTATGCAAAGTTGCTAAGAACAACATTGATTTTAGCATTATAATAGCTGCAGAATATATCCATAACTTATCTATTACTTCAACTCTAGTTCGAGTTTTAGATACAACTTTTGTTCTAATTTCTTGCATCATATCTTTATCACTGCTTTCTATACTTTATCATTTATTACTATTATTTATCATATCTAACTATTCTATTGACCATATTATTTGCTACTCATACCTAATAAAAGATTGTTTCAATTTAATTACCATTATAATTATTTTCTTCAAAAACGTAAAAACACTATTCATTAAATTGTACTAGCTGTTAGTGTTAACACCATGACAATTTTGTTAATAAAGTGTTAATAAAGTTAAGTTAATATAACCAAGAGTTCTGGACGATGAAATTTATAAATTCCTTATACAGAAAAAAAGCCTATGATTTCTCATAAGCACCTTAATATTATAATTTTGCTTGGCTCAATGCATCCTCACAGCCATCTTAATACCATTACTACATCTTGTAGTTCCCTAAAACATTTCATCTTGCCCAATACTAAATTCTTTGTCAAGTAATTTAAAATTTTCTTTTATTCCTGATGTAACATAAACCTTTTTATCCTCAGTAACAAATATTGCATCTACTCCTTCAATGGACTCTATTAACTTATAACCTTCTTTAAGTCCCATTACATAACCACAGGTAGTTAGTGCGTCCCCATCAATAGAATTATCTGATATTACAGTACAGCTTATTATTCCATTTTCACAAGGATAGCCTGTTCTTGGGTCCATTATATGGTGATATCTTTTGCCATGGTCAGTAAAATATCTTTCATAATTGCCTGAAGTCACTATTGATTTGTTTACTACGCTAATCATGCCAACAAAAGCTCCTCGAGAGCTCAATGGGTTTTGAATTCCTATGTTCCAAGGCTCTCCATTTAATTTCCTGCCATAGGCAAATATATTTCCACCTAAATCTATCATGGCACTTTTTATTTTGTGTTCTTGAAAAATTCTTCTCACTTCATCTGCCGCGTAGCCTTTTGCAATAGCTCCAACATCAAGATGTTGGTTCTTATCCTTTAGTTTTACAGCATTTTTATCTTCATCTAAAATTATATTTCGGTAATTAACAAGCTTTAGTTTATCCTTAATTTCATTATCACTTGGAACTCTGGTTTGTTTTGTACCAATTCCCCATAAAGCTACTATAGGTCTTATAGTTGGATCAAAGGCACCCTTGGATAAATTACTATATTCAAATGACTTTTTCATTATAAAATAAGTGTCACTGCTTACCCTTTGAAAATCACCACCTGCATTTTTGTTTATCCTTGAAACCTCGCTAAACTCTTTAAATACAGACATCTTATCTTCTATTTCTGCTACTCTTTCTGCGGCTTTATCTACTGCCTTCTGAGCCTTTTTTCCATACACCCTCAAATGATTTATTGTACCTAGCTTAAAAAATTCTTTTTCAATAGGCAATTGCTCACGTTTCCCAGTAACAAATATAATAATGAGAACTACTATAATGATTAAAACTATTGCCAGCAAAATTCCGTTAACAGTAAGTCCTATCAATTTTGTAACCTCCATACTTTATTTAATAATACCTATCTTTCATGCTTTAAATTATAAATGACTTAACTTAATACAAGTTTAGAATTTGCTTAATAATTGCTGAGAAAAAGGTAAATAATTTTTTAACACATCCAGTAACAAAACCTCTGTCAACTTAATATCATAATAGTAGCATTTTATTGAAAGGATGAAAATTATGAAGGTTGTTATCGTAGGCGGCGGTTGGGCTGGTTGTGCTGCAGCAGTTACAGCAAGAAAAGCTGAGGCTGAGGTTGCTATATATGAAAGAACCGATTTACTTCTTGGAGTAGGGAATGTAGGTGGAATCACAAGAAACAATGGCAGATACACAGCTGCAGAAGAATTAATAAACTTGGGTGCAGGTGATTTAATTCATATAATGGATGATAATTCTAAGCATAAAAACATGACCTTTCCAGAACATAATCACTCCTGGTTATTAGATGTAAGTAAAATCGAACCAGCAGTGCGAAAATATCTAAAGGATATGGACATTGAAATAAATACTATTAGTCGAGTACTTACTGTGGATAAGGATGGAAATAGCATAAAGAGCATACATCTTGCAGATGGACGAAATGTTGAAGGAGATGTTTTTATTGATGCTACTGGTTCCACAGGACCTATGGATAACTGCTCAAAATACGGTAATGGCTGCGTTATGTGTATATTAAGATGTCCTTCCTTTGGAGGAAGAGTAAGTATAACTGCTAAGGCTGATATAGAGGATATAAAATCAGAACGTGACGATGGAAAATTAGGAGCCTTTAGCGGGTCCTGTGAAATCCCACGGGATAGCTTGTCTGATGACATATTAAAAGAATTAGATGCCAAAGGTGTAGCTATCCTGAAGATTCCACCAGAGGATTTTAACCCAGAAAAACTAAAGCTTAAGGTATGCCAGCAGTATGCTTTAAAAGAATTTGCTCTAAATCTTATACTTTTAGATACAGGACATATAAAACTTATGACTCCTTATTATCCTATAGATAAATTAAGAAAAATCCCTGGCATGGAAAAAGCTAGATTTATGGATCCTTATTCAGGAGGTAAAGGCAATTCTATAAGGTACTTAGCAGCCTCACCTAGGACTAATGATATGAAGGTAATAGGATTAGAAAATCTATTCTGCGCTGGTGAAAAGTCCGGATTTTTTGTAGGCCATACGGAAGCTGTTGCTACTGGTTCATTGGCAGGACATAACGCTGTAAGGTATCTGCTAAATAAGCCTATGCTGACCCTTCCAACCTCAACGGCAGTAGGTGATATAATTGCTTATGCAAATGATGTTCTTAAAACTCCTGAGGGCAAGAAGCTTAGATTTACTTTTTCAGGAGCTGAATATTTCGAAAGAATGAAACAACTAGGACTCTATTCCACTGATAATGATGAAATAAAAAAGAGAATAGCTTCATTAGGCTTAACTGATATATTCAATACACCTCTTCAATAATTGTTTTATAAAGAATTACATTAAAAAAGGTGTCTAGTCTACTAAACACCTTTTTATGTGGCATATATCATAATAAATATTCCCACATTTTTAATTTATTCACGCTTTAATATTCCATTCAAATTATCTTTGTGTCATTTTTAGCAAGCACCTCGTAAATGTCATCATTAGGCCTTTCCTCAGTAATTACTGCCTGAACATCTTCTAAATGAGCAAATTTATAAACACCATCTATAAAAAACTTTTTGTTTTCCATTACTAAATACACTTCTTTTGCTGATTGAATTATTTCTCTCTTTGTGTTTCCATCTTCTACATCAAAGGTGGTTATACTCCCATCAAATATATCCACTCCGCAGCTTCCTATAAAAGCTTTACTAAACTTATATTTTGAAATACTATCAATTGCAGCAGCTCCAGTAAATCCATCCAATTCATTATTAAATATTCCACCTGTACAAACTACTTTTGATGTACAGCAGGTTTTAAATGCTTTTACCACATCTATCATATTTGTTATTATAGTAACCTTCTTATTTCCTGCTGCTATAAGTTCCGCAAGTATTATATTAGTAGTAGATATATCTAAAAAAATTGTTTCATAATTTTCTATTAAAGAGTAAGCTTTTTCAGCAATTATTTTCTTTGTATCAACATTCTTATCTTTTCTATTCTCTATATTCTCACTGTGAGCAGTTTTTCTTTCAAGCACAGCTCCTCCATAGGTTCTTCTAAGAAGCTTTTTATTCTCTAAAGTTTTTAAATCTTTTCTTATACAATCCTCTGTTACATCAAATCTATTACTTAAATCCTTAACTACTACCTTGCCTTCCTTATGGAGTATATTGATTATTTCATCTAATCTTTCTGCAGCAAACAAATCACTCATCACCTTTTTACTAATAATTAAGTATATATTTAGAAATAATATAACATTAAATCAAATTAATATAAAGTAATTTATGATTATGTATTGAATTTTTCAGACATTAATTATAAAATAAGATTAAACAATAACAAATAATAAAAACCAATAACAAAGGGGAGTTTTTTATGATAAGTGAAAGAGTCAAAGCATTAAAAGAACAATTATTTAAAAACAAGCGAGAAATATCCCTTGAACGTGCCCTTTTGTACACTGAAAGCTATAAACAAACAGAAGGTGAACCATCAATAATAAGAAGAGCAACGGCCACTGCTCATATTCTTGAGAAGGTTAATATTTCAATTAGAGACGGTGAGCTTATTGCAGGAAATAGAACAGTAAAACCAAGAAGTGGTATAGTCTCTCCAGAAATGGACCCTTATTGGATTTGCGAGGAATTAGATACTATTTACGATAGACCTCAAGATAAATTTTTCATATCTGAAGAAGATAAAAAAATATATCGAGAAGTATTATATCCTTATTGGGAAGGTAAATCCTTAAAAGACACCATAAACAGTAAATTATCCGGCGAAATTACCTCTCCAATTAAACAAGGCATTTTTAAATTAAATCAAACTGATAAGGGTCAAGGACATATTATCATAACCTTTGATGAAGTATTAGAAAAAGGCCTTGATCATATTATTGGTAGAATTGAACAACTATCAAGGAATAATTCAAATGATTTTTATAATGCAGCTATGATTGTAATGAAAGCTGCTAAACTTCATATTCTTAGATATTCAGATCTTGCTCTCTCCTATGCAGAAACTGAAGCCAATGAGGATAGAAAAAATGAATTATTAGAGCTAAGCAGGATTTCTAAGAAAATTGCTGGTGAAAAGCCTGAAAGCTTTTATGAAGCCTGCCAGTTATTTTGGTATATTAACGTGATAGCACAATACGAATCTAATGCCAGTTCCTTGTCCAGCGGCAGATTTGATCAATATATGTATAGATTTTATAAAAATGATTTAGACAAAGGAGTTTCAAAGGAATTTCTTAGAGAAATACTAGAATGTCTATGGATTAAGATGAACGATGTAGTTTTGATTAGAAGCGAAGATAGTGCTAAGTACTTCGCTGGCTTCCCAACAGGCTATACAATTGCTCTCGGAGGACTAAACAGTGTAGGCCGTTCATCAGTAAATGAATTATCACTTTTATGTCTCGATACTTATCAAGATATACGTATGCCGCAGCCTAATTTAGCTGTTAGAATAAATGAGCTTATTGATAGACCTTTTCTTAATAAAACAGTAGAAACCGTAAGACTTGGTACTGGTATACCTCAAATATTTAATGATGAGATCGTAGTACCAGGCTTCCTAAATAGAGGTGTATCCTTAGAGGATGCCAGAGATTATGCAATAGTTGGCTGTGTTGAACTTTCTATACCTGGTAAGACTTACGGTCTCCACGATATAGCTTTATTTAACCTCTTAAAAACTATGGAAGTAACTTTAAAAGAATTAGAATATGATGAAAATGTAAGCTTTGAACTAATAATTGATAAAATTAAAGATAAAATAAATCATTATGTAGGACTTATGGCTGAAGGCTGTAATATTGTTGATTTAGGACATAAAGAATTTGCACCAACACCTTTACTCTCCTGCTTTATTGATGACTGCTTAAGTAAAGGAATGGATGTAACGCATGGAGGAGCTAAATATAATTTTTCAGGAGTGCAGGGTATCGGAATTGCAAATTTGAGTGACTCCTTATATGCTCTAAAAAAAATAGTATTTGAGGAAAAGAGAATAAGCTATAAAGAATTTATTAAGGCTTTGGATAATAATTTCGAAGGAGAAGAATACGAAAAACTAAGAGTAAGATTAATAAATAAATATGATAAATACGGAAATGATAATGATGAAGTTGACAACCTAAGTTCAGATATACTCAGATATTACTGCAAAAAGGTTGAAGAATATAAGAATCCAAGAGGAGGAATATTCACTCCTGGTTCCTATACAGTTTCTGCCCATATTCCCCTAGGAGCGGCTGTTGGTGCTACCCCTGATGGAAGAAAATCCGGTGAACAGCTGGCAGATGGCGGTATTTCACCTATGGTTGGAAGAGATAGATTAGGACCAACTGCGTCCTTAAAAAGTGTAAGTAAGCTGGATAATTATCTTACTATCAATGGAAGCTTATTAAATGTTAAGTTCTCTCCAAAGGCCCTTGAGGGAGATGAAGGTATAAGCAAAATGGCAAATTATTTAATGGCCTTTACTAAACTAAAGATACAACATGTACAATTTAATGTTATTTCAGCAGATACTCTTAGAGATGCTCAAAAACATCCAGAGAATTATAAAGGTCTAGTGGTAAGAGTAGCTGGATACAGTGCCTTCTTTGTAGAACTAAGCAAAGAAATACAAAACGATATAATTGCAAGAACAGAGCACTATCTATAGGATGTGAGAATATGAAGGGACTTATTTTTAACATACAAAGATACTGCATACATGATGGTGAAGGTATCAGGACAGTTATATTCTTCAAGGGCTGTCCTCTCCACTGCCCATGGTGCAGTAATCCAGAATCTCAAAACTTTGAAATAGAAAAAGCAAAACTAGAAGCCAAATGCATACACTGCCAAAAATGCTGTAACGATGTGGATGAGTGTCCTTCCGGAGCAATTGTGGAATTTGGAAAATATATGACTGTTGAGGAAGTACTTGAAGAAGTTTTAAAGGACTCAGTATTTTACAATACCTCTGGAGGAGGAGTTACTCTATCTGGTGGAGAAGTTTTATCTCAGGCATATTTTGCCATTGAACTTTTAAAAAGACTGAAATCTCTAGGTATTAATACAGCTATAGAAACCTGCGGTGAAGGCAGTACTGAACATTTAAAAGAAATGGCAAAGTATTTAGACCTAATTTTATTTGACTTAAAACTTATGAATATACATAAGTCCAAAAGTATATTAGGTGCTGATATTGAGTTAATAAAAAAGAACTTATTACAATTGGTTCAATTAAATAAGAAAGTAGTACCCCGAATTCCTTTGATCCCAGGTTATACCTTAGAGGATAACAATATCAATGAGATTATTAAATTTCTTAAACAATTAAATCTGACTGAAATTCATATACTGCCCTTTCACCAATATGGCAGCAATAAATATGAGTTTTTAAATAAAAAATATATTTTAAAAGGAGTCACCCCACCTTCTGAAGCTGCAATTAATAAGGTGAAACAACAAATGGAGGCTGAAGGACTTAAAGTAGTAGTAGGTGGATTATAAGGGAGGAATTGTCATGAAAAAAATATTAATTACAGGTGGAAAAGGTTATTTTGCTTCAAGATTTAGTCTACATTACAAAGATAAATACGAGATATTAGCTATCGATAAAGACCAATTAGATATCAGAGATGAAAATAAAACAATAGAACTTATGAAGGACTTTAAACCAAACTATGTGATTCATGCTGCAGCTATAGCTGTAACTGATTTTTGTAATGAGCATCCAGACATTGCCCATGATATTAACGTAAAAGGGGCTCTAAACGTTGCAAAGGGCTGCGAAATGACAAATTCAAAGCTAATATTTTTAAGTTCAGAGCAAGTGTTCAATGGCAATACAGAAAGCGGTCCATATACAGAAGACCACACTGCCCTGCCGGATACAGTTTATGGACAAAACAAACTAGAGGTTGAAGGAAAATTAAAAGAAATATTTAATGATTATTGGATAGTAAGATTCACCTGGTTATTCGGTCTTCCTGACAAAGGGCTTCCTGTAAATGCAAATATAATGTGGAATACAGTTCAAACAATACTTACAGGTAAAAAAGAAAAGGTCCCTGCAAATGAATATAGAGGCATGGCTTACGGATATGATGTTATCGAAAAATTTGATAAAATATTCAACCTACCTTTCGGAACCTACCATGTAGGAAGCGAAAATGACATGAGTAGATATGAAGTAGTAAAATTTATATTTAAAGAAATGGGTCTTGAAAACAGATTAGACGAATTTATTATAAAAGATACAGAAAAATATAAGGTTAACCCAAGAGATGTACGATTAAGCACTGCTAAAATAAGAAATCTTGGTGTAAACTTCCTAAATACAGAAGAAGCAATAAAAAAATGTATCAAAGACTATAGCTTAAACTTCTCAAAATAAAAAATGCGGCTAGGCCGCATTTTTTATTTTACGTCATATGTTAACTTTTTAGCTCCATATACCTTTTCCCAGTCTGTTATAAATTGATTTACACTCCAGTCTGTTAATGGATGAGTAAGTAATGCATCCATTATTTCAGCATTTACAGTTACAGAATGTCCTCCTGCAAGAGCAACCTCTTGTACTTGTTGCACATTTTTAAAGGATGCAGCTAAAACCTTAGCATCTAGTGCATAATTCTCAAATAATTGTACTATTTGAGCAACCACATCTACACCGCTTCCACTAATATTATCAATTCTATTTACATAAGGAGCTACAAAGTCTGCTCCAGCCACTGCAGCCATAAGAGCTTGCTGAGCTGTAAAAATTGCTGTAGCAGTAATCTTCATTCCCTTTTGTTTTAATATCATCATAGCCTTTATTCCTTCTGGAATAACCGGGATTTTAATATATAAATTTCCCCCAATAGCTTGTGATAAATATTCTGCTTCTTTTACTATTTCCTCAGCAGTAGCTCCTAATGCTTGAACATGAAGCATTTTATCTTCCCCTATAACTTCCCTTATCTCTTTTAGAATATCAAGAAAATTTCTATTTTCCTTTGATATTATTGTAGGATTTGTTGTAACTCCACTCATTGGATAAAATTCAAAAGCCTTTTTTATCTGTTCTAGATTCGCAGTGTCTAATAAGTATATCATACCCATCACCTTTTCCTATTTTAATCTTGTTTATTATTGTTTTTTATCACTTGTTATTATTGTATAACTTATTTTATCATATTTCAATACAATTCAATAAAATTATTTCATGAATCTCCATACCATATGCATGTATTTCTGCTTATTTTAGCCTGATATAAAGCTTTATCAGCCTTAGTTATAAGCTCATTTTTATCTTTTGTATTCGCGCATATGTTATACCCGCCAATAGAAACTGTAATTTTTCCTAATGGTTGAGTTTCCTCTCCTTTAAATTCTTTCTGCTCTACCTTTTCTCTAATTCTTTCACAAATCTTAATGCCTTGATTTCTTGATACATTAGGCAGCAATATCAGAAATTCCTCACCGCCATACCTGGAAACCATATTATGTTCCCCAACTTCATTAATTATAATTCTTACTATATCCTTTAATATCTTATCCCCTTCTGGATGTCCCCAGGTATCGTTATATTCTTTAAAATGATCTATGTCTAACATTAATACTGATATAGGAAATCCCTGTTTCTTTGAATAAGCAAAAAGATATTCTAATGCATTAACTGCATGTTTTTTAGAAAAAGCTCCCGTTAAAAAATCCTTAATTGTTTCTTTATGAAGCTTAATAATTCGAACTTCCTTGTACCCAATGATTGAAAAATTACTAAGTAGTATAATAAAAAAAATTATCATACCGTAAATAGTAATTTGAAGAAAATATTTATGGCTGATATTATTATTTATAACAGCTAGTACATAAATAAAGCTATAAATTAGCCATATTCCCAATATCATTATTCTATAGTCAAATATCATTTTATTTTCTTGAGAAAGTAAATTCAAAGATGAATAATCGAAGGTATTCTTATTTGTCTTTGTATAAAATATAGCAAAAGAAACAAGAGTTACAGAAACTACAGCGCTAATGTGATCCATTTCCCAAACATAATAATTAAAAGTGGTTTCAAATACGTATACAGTATCTCCAATTAGCAGGAATAAAAATCCCAAACTAAAAAATGCCCTAACTCCCAGAGTATATTTAATATTAAATATATTTTCAGACATAATATAATAGATTAAAAAAAGCATATCAAAAACAGGATATGATATTGAGATTAATATAACTGGCCTAGTAAGCACAGGTGGCATATAACCGATTTTATTTATCACGATATAAGAGTATATTGTAAATGATAGTATAAAAAAAACGGGAAATAATATTAATAGCATTATGAAAAGTTTTTTGTCCCGAAATAAAAATCCTATGCTTGTATTGCTTTTACTATCTTTTCTTATAGTCAGAAATATAAATACATAAAACAAAGCAAAAAAAATTGTAGATACCTGTATACTCAACGAACTATCTTTGTTTAGCTGAAGAAAACTAGCCGCTAGGTATATAACATAACACATTATTGCAAAAAACCAATAATTGTCTTTTGTTTTTATATAGTTAATCAAACTAATAATGCCCAGAAGTATACATGCACATATTGGTAAAAAAGTAATCAGAATGTTAACCATTTGCAACTTACTCATTTTTCCACCACATACTTTATATTTATATAATCATCTCATCTACTTATATGTTTAGTTTTGTTTCAATATAACCTAAAAGTTCCGCACTATTCCTGACATTTTTTTGCACAAAAAAAAGAACCATTTCACTCTGAAATAGTTCTTTTTTATAATTACATTTTCATTCCTGGCATATTGCTTATAATCTCAGGATTGACCATACCAAATATCATGGCAACATGTGCTACCACTAGGAATCCACCTACTAATATAAAATGAATTTTCATTTTTTCTTGTGCGGTTTTGTTTTTAAATATAAGTCCTAATTCCATTAAAGCTATTGGAAGAAGAAAAACTACTCCGCTTAAATAGAAGCCCACTGCAACCCCATCTACCCAAGTGTGCCATCCACTAGAGCTAGTAAGTGGTATTACTGCATTCTTGAAAAGATATATAAATATTCCTGTAAAATAAAAACCATCTATTATTCCTACTATCTTATTAAGTGTTTTTATACCACCTTTTTCGATTTTGTTAAAGATGATAAAGAATTCAGTAATTGTAAGCGTTTCCGCCATAATAACTGGAATAGCCATAAAAATTATTAGATTCCATGGCTGGTTGTCCGCTAATAAAGACATGTAATGAGTCATATTCATATTTATTACCTCCCTTTCTCGTAAATAATCCTATCAAAATCATATGAAGATAATATGAAGAATTTATATTTTTCACCTATAATTTTTCTTCATATTATCTCCACAACTTTTTTTTATAATTTAGTTAATGTTAAATGTTTCGATTAATTAAAATGGAGGTAACATTAAAATGTCAATTAAAAAAGAGAAAATTAAAGTGTATGACATGACCTGTACATCCTGCGAAGCCAGAGTGGAGAAAGCTATAAAAAAACTGGATGGTGTAAAGAATGTAATGGCCAGTTTCAGCGGGCAATACGCCACTGTGGAGTATGATACTGATGTATGTTCAGAAGCTAA
Source organism: Bacillota bacterium (assembly GCA_030706015.1). Lineage (GTDB taxonomy): Bacteria > Bacillota > Clostridia > Clostridiales > Clostridiaceae > JAUZPI01. The sequence goes on along the minus strand of JAUZPI010000030.1, from coordinate 16,644 downwards.
AATAAAAGCTGCCATAAAAGCAGCTGGCTACAGTGTTAATAGTTCAAATAATTATAAAATCGTAGGAATGCTAATTATAGCACTTGCTATTATACTTATAGGCAATACTACAAGTGGTATTGATATGACTTCCAGATTAAATGGTGCTACATATTTTGTACTGTTTATAGTGGGTGTTCTTACATCTATACATTGCATAGGCATGTGCGGTGGAATCATGCTATCTCAAAGTATTAATAATGAAAATAAAGGTAAACTATCTGCTGTAAAACCTGCTTTATTATATAATGCTGGCAGAGTAGTATCTTATACGATACTTGGTGGATTAGTAGGAGCCCTTGGTTCTGTATTATCACTTTCATTGACAGTAAAAGCTGGACTTCAAATTTTTGCTGGTATATTTATGATAATAATGGGACTTAATATGAGCGGCTTTAGTTTATTTAGAAAGCTTAATATAAGACTTCCTTGGTCTGCTTGTTCAATTAAGAAAAAGCCTAAGACACCATTTTTAGTAGGAATTCTTAATGGATTAATGCCTTGCGGTCCACTGCAAACAATGCAGCTTTTCGCCCTAGGTACTGGAAGTGCTTACAGAGGTGCTCTATCTATGTTTTTATTTTCACTAGGTACAGTACCGCTAATGCTAAGCTTTGGTGCATTATCTGGTTTGATAAGTAAAGGTTACACAAAGACTCTTTTGAAATTCAGCGGAATACTAGTTGTAGTATTAGGTATCATCATGGGCAGCAGAGGCTTAGCTCTTGCAGGAGTTAATATACCAAGCGTGACCTTAAACAGCAAGGGTCTGGCAGCCTCAAATAGTGCATCCTCAAATGCAGCTAAACCAACTATAGAAAATGGAGTACAAGTAATTAGAATGACAGCGGATGACAATGGCTATACGCCAAATGCTTTATATGTAAAGAAGAATATGCCTGTAAAATGGATAATTGATGGTAAATCATTAAATTCTTGTAATGGTCAAATAGTAATTCCTTCATTAAATATACAGAAAAACCTGCAGCAAGGAGAAAATATAATTGAATTTACACCTAAAGATAAAGATATATCCTTCAGCTGCTGGATGGGTATGATTAGAGGAGTAATAAAAGTTGTTGATAATGTAGATACTGTAGATACCTCAAAGCCAGATCCATCTATACCAGCTGCAAGCAGCGGTATGAGCTGCTGTAAAAATGGTCCAGCACCAGGTGCTTCAACAAATACTAGACAAAGTATCTATGGAAATGACCTTTCAAAGGTACCAACTGATAGATTAGTAAAAAAGGCCTTTGTTTCAGGAAATAATCAAACCTATCAAATTAACGGTATAGGTTATGAATTTGACCCCTTGATTTTAGCTGTAAATAAGGATCTAAAAACAACTATTGTGTTTGATTTAAGCAAATTTGATAACCCTGAAGGAAAATTCTCAATTATATCAGCCACTAACGGAGAAGTATTAACAACCTTTGACGGAAAGAAAGGCTCTGTTGCAGTAGATTTAACTGTTGATAAAGCTGGAGGCTACGGTATTGTTAAAGATAACTCTGTTATTGGCGTAATTGAAGTAGTGGACGATATAAATAAAACAGATTTAGAAACTATAAGAAAAACCTATATTCAGTAAAAAATTCTGTTGCTCATTGACTATAAATAATCCCCCCTCTGAATCTTAGGTTCAAAGGGGGGATTTAGATTGTAGTATCCCCGAAAATACATAATGCTGTTAGCTTCTCCATTCCCCATATCAGTTAGTGAATGGAAGCCCGACCTGAGGTCGGGAGGATTTATTTGTGTACTCTCATAGCGTTTATTACCGCAATTAAGGCTACTCCTACATCTCCAAATACAGCTTCCCACATTGTAGCAAAGCCTGCTGCTCCTAAAGCCAGTATAATAAGCTTTACCCCAAGTGCAAAAACAATATTTTGCTTTACAATTGCATTTGTTCTTTTTGCTATCCTGATTGCTGAAGCGATTTTAGAAGGCTCATCTGTCATTATAACCACATCTGCCGCCTCAATTGCTGCATCTGATCCTACTCCGCCCATAGCAATTCCTATATCCGCTCTTGCTAGAACAGGAGCATCATTAACACCATCACCTACAAAAATCAATTTACCTTTTTTAGACTTTTGAGAAAAAATTCTTTCTACCTCTTTTACCTTTTCATCTGGCAAAAGTTCAGAATGCACCTCATCAATTCCTAATTCCTTACCTACTTTATTACCTACAACTCTATTATCCCCTGTTAACATAACAGTCTTTTTAACACCTAAAGCCTTAAGTTCTTTTATAGCCGCTTTTGAATCTTCTTTTACCTCATCAGATATAACAATGTAACCACCATATTGATTATTAATTGCTAAATGAATAACTGTTCCTATTTCTTCTGCATCACTGCATTTTATGCCTTCTTTATTCATTAATTTAATATTTCCTGCCAATATTGCATTGCCTCTAACCTTTACCTTGATTCCATGCCCAGCTATCTCATTATATTCTTCTATACTCTGCTTATATATTTCTTTCTTATAAGCATTCAATATAGATATGGCAATGGGATGATTTGAAAAACTTTCTGCATAAGCTGCATATTCTAATAACTCTTCTTCTGAAAGATTATTTTCGGCTTGAACTTTTGTCACCTTAAATACACCCTTTGTTAAGGTTCCAGTTTTATCAAATACTACTGTATCTACATTATTTAATGCCTCTAAATAATTTCCACCTTTAACAAGTATACCATTTTTTGAAGCTCCGCCAATGCCTCCGAAAAATCCAAGGGGTATGGATACTACCAACGCACAAGGACATGAAACTACAAGAAATATCAATGCTCTATATAACCAATCTGAAAGTGATGCACTACTTATAAATAATGGTGGCAGAAAAGCTAGAGCCAATGCTGAAATAACTACTGCTGGTGTATAATATCTAGCGAACTTTGTTATGAAATTCTCTGTAGGAGCTTTTTTGCTGCTGGCATTTTCCACTAAATCTAAAATTTTTGCAACTGTCGATTCTCCAAAGGGCTTAGTAACTTCAATAGTAAGAACACCATTCTTATTTATAAAGCCTCCTAAAACACTATCCCCCGCTTCAACCTCTCTTGGTACAGATTCTCCTGTTAGAGCAGAGGTATCCAGCATAGAATTCCCCTCAGTAACTTTACCATCCAAAGGAAGCTTCTCACCAGGCTTTACTATTATAACATCCCCTACCTTAACCTCTTCTGGACTAACTTTTTTAATGTCATTTCCTATTTTAAGATTTGCAAAATCTGGTCTAATATTCATTAAATCTGTTATTGATTTTCTAGAACGATCTACAGCCATATCCTGAAACAATTCACCGATTTGATAGAATAACATTACTGCTACTCCCTCTGGAAACTGTTTAATAGAAAATGCACCAATAGTTGCAATACTCATTAAAAAATTTTCATCAAACACTTGTCCCTTTAAAATGTTTTTAATGGACAACAACAATACCTCTCCACCGATAAGTATATAACTAGCTAGATATAGTACGACCTCAACCCAAAATTGAAATTTAAAGAGTACCGCAATTCCAAAAATTATGGCTCCTATGATTAATCTAATGTATTCGTCTTTCTCTTTTTCATGGTGATGCTCATGTTCATCATGGTGGTCTGCAGCCTGCTTATTTCTAGCCTTATCAGTATCAATTACTACTACACCTGGTTCAATTTTATTTACAATTCCTTCAACTTCAGTTATAAGTCCTTTAATTTTGCTTTCATGCTCAAGTTTTAATGTCAAGGTCTTAGTTACAAAATTAATATTAGAACTTGTCACTCCTTCTAATTGGCCAGCAGCCTTTTCAATCTTCGCTGCACAATTAGCACAGCACAATCCCTCTAGAACTAATTTTTTGCTTATTCCATTACCAGTATCAATCTTATTATTTCGTTGTATTTTTGTTGCAGCTATCTCTGAGCTGACCCGTTTTATCACTTGCGGCATTTTTCCATCCCCCTTTTCTACTTTGGTACTAGCGTTCATTTATATGAAGTAATCCTTGGTCGAATATGTGCTTAATGTGATCATCATCCAAGGAATAATATACGACCTTTCCTTCTTTTCTAAACTTCACAAGTCTTGCCTGTTTCAATACTCGCAGCTGGTGAGAAATAGATGATTGGCTCATTCCCAGCAGTGCAGCTATATCACAAACGCACATCTCCGCCTGAAATAGAGCACATATTATTTTAATTCTAGTGGTATCACCGAATACCTTAAAAAGCTCTGCTAAATCATACAAAGTTTCATCCTCAGGTATGGATTGCTTAACCTCTTTTATTATGTCCTCATGTATTATGGTGCAATTGCAGCTATCTATGTTATCATTATTATTCATTTATTTGTCCCCCTTATATGTATATGTATACACATGAACAATCGTTCATATATTCATTTTAATTATTTTCTTACTATATGTCAATATCTTCTTTATTAAGATTTCAGTAGTGAATAAGTAATTGCTAAAAAGGAATAGCCAAGGAAAAAATTAATCTGATAACTAATAACTCTTAATTCTTAACTTTTAACTTTTCACTCTTACCTCACAGATAAAATTAAAAAGGAGTCTTAATACCTTATTAAGTATCAAAACTCCTTTATACCATCAATTGTTCCTAGCTGATAGATACCACTTCATAGCCTGCGTCTTCTATAGCAGCTTTCACCTTTGAATCTTCTACTTCTGTATAGGTTTCAAATACAGCAGTTTTAGCTTCTAGATTAACTTCAACATTTCTTACTCCTTCTATTTCGTTTAATGCCTCTTTAACATGATTAACACAATGTCCACAGCTCATGCCTTCAATTGTTATTACTTTTTTCATTTTGATTTCCCCTTTCAAAATTATATATTAATCCGAATCTAGTAATTCGGGTTAAATCATAGGTACTATAAACTATCTTGCTGGTTTAAATCTTTTAAGTCTAAGTGCATTGCTTAACACAGATACTGAACTCAAGCTCATAGCAAGAGCCGCAATCATAGGATTTAGCAGTGGTCCTCCGAATAAATAAAGTATTCCTGCCGCCACTGGTATTCCTAAAGTATTATAGCCAAAGGCCCAAAATAAATTCTGTTTAATGTTTCTTATAGTGCTTTTACTTAATTGTATTGCAGTAGGTACATCCATCAAATCGCTTTTCATAAGCACTATATCTGCTGATTCCATAGCCACATCTGTTCCAGAGCCTATAGCTATTCCGATATCTGCTTGGGCTAATGCAGGAGCATCATTTATTCCATCCCCTACCATTGCAACTTTTTTACCTTCTTCTTGAAGCTTTTTAACTTCATTTGCTTTGTCCTGAGGTAATACCTCTGCCAGTACTCTATCTATACCTACTTGTTTTGCTATAGCCTCAGCGGTTCCTTTATTATCTCCTGTTATCATGGCAACCTCAATTCCCATTTTGTGAAGCTTCTCTACTGCCTTTTTACTATTTTCTTTAACAGTATCCGCTACAGCGATGATACCAGCTAAATCCCCTTCAATGCCTATAAACATAGGAGTTTTTCCTTCTACCGCTAGTCTATTAGAGATTTCCTCAAAACTTTCTATATTAACATTGTTTTCAACCATTAATTTTTTATTTCCTAGCCAGATTGTTTTATCATAAATACTGACCTCTATTCCATGACCAGGAATAGCTTTGAATGAAGAAAGTTTTATAAATTCTAGATTGCTATCTTCTGCACCCTTTACTATAGCTTCTCCTAATGGATGTTCTGAGCCTTTTTCTGCTGAAGCTGCTATTTGCAGCAATTCATCTTCTTTTATATCTCCCACTGTGATAATATCTGTAACCTTAGGCTTTCCTTCAGTTATAGTACCAGTTTTATCGAATACTATTGTTTGTATTTTATATGCTGACTCCAGTGCTGTACCACTTTTAATTAGTACCCCCTGCTCAGCACCTTTACCTGTGCCAACCATAATTGCTGTTGGTGTAGCTAGTCCTAATGCACAGGGGCAGGCTATTACAAGTATTGAAATAAATATTTTTAGTGCAAAGGCAGAATTCTGTCCTGATAAATACCAAGCAAGTCCGGCAATAACAGCAATGCTTATAACTACAGGAACAAAATAACCTGATATTACATCTGCCAGCTTAGCAATAGGTGCCTTTGATCCTTGTGCCTCTTCCACCAATTTAACTATTTGTGCAAGAGCTGTGTCCTTACCTACCTTTGTAGCCTTATATTTGATTGAACCATTTTTATTTATACTTGCTCCCACAACCTTGTCTCCTACGGTTTTTTCCACAGGGATGCTTTCACCAGTAAGCATAGATTCATCCACAGAAGTAATACCTTCTACAACTTCACCGTCCACGGGAAGCTTTTCTCCAGGTTTAACTACTATTATATCTCCAGCTTCTACATCATCAATAGATATTTCTATCTCTTTATCATCTCTTATAATAATTGCAGTTTTAGGTGCCAAGCCCATAAGCTTCTTTATAGCCTCAGAGGTTTTGCCTTTAGCTACTGCTTCTAGATATTTACCAAGAGTTATTAGAGTTAATATAACTCCAGCGGATTCAAAGTATAATTCATAGTTTATATTCCCGCTTAAAATTTCAAATACTGCAAACACTCCATACAAAAATGCTGCTGATGTACCTATGGCAATTAATGAATCCATATTAGGACTCGCCTTAAACAATGATTTAAAACCTACTATAAAATATTTTCTGCCTGTTATAATGATTGGTAAAACAAGTACTAATTGTAATACTGAATATACCCCTTTATGCATCATAGGATTGATTGACATAGGCAGCGGCATTCCGAGTTTTTCGATAATCATTGGTCCCATGGCAATGATAAGCAGTGGAATAGCGAATACTGCAGAAATAATAAATCTATTCCACAAACCCTTTATCTCTCTTTCCTTTTTTTCCTTATCACTATCAATATCTTGCTCTTCTTCTAGAGCCTTGTACCCTGCTTTTTCTATTGCTTTTTTTATATCTAGAACTCTTACCTTTGAAGGTTCATAGGTTATACTCAATTTTTCTGTAGCAAAATTCACATTTGCTTCTACTACCCCATCCAGCTTTTTGGACACTCTCTCCACCGCTTTGGCACAGGCTGCACAAGTCATCCCTTCTATCATCAGCATTTTACTGTTGGATTCTACTAATGCCTTATATCCTGCCTTTTCTATTGCGGCTTGTATATCTGAAAGAGGTGTTTTTTCCGCATCAAAGGTTATATTTAATTTTTCTGTGGCAAAATTCACATTTGCTTCTGAAACACCGTCCAGCTTCTTAGAAACTCTTTCTACAGCTTTAGCACAAGCTGCACAGGTCATGCCTTCTATCTTTAATACCTTATTTTCCATATCCAAACCTCCTTTTTACTATGCTCTTATTATCTATCAAGCAATTTACCTAATAAATCTGTAATTTCATCAACCTTTTCCTCACCGCTGCCATTTAAAAAGGCATCCTTCACGCAGTGATTCAGATGTTGTTTTAAAATAAGTAAATTTGCCTTCTTTAAAAGTGATTGAGCTGCGATAATTTGATTTGACACATCTACACAATATCTTCCTTCTTCAATCATCTTAATGATACCTTCGATTTGTCCTTTTGAAGTTTTTAAAGCCTGCAGTGCTTTCTTTCTTTCATCATTCATATTTCCACGCTCCCTTGTACTTATAATTATAAGACATTATCACCCCCTATACTAGGGGGGGGTGGTACATTTTTAAAAATTTTAGTTATTATGATTACAATTATATAATAACTAAAACCTGTGAAGATAATATGAAGATTTTTATTTTTTTAAAAATATTTTAAAGATTGTACCCTTTCCTTCCTGGCTTTCTGCCGTAATTGATGCGGAATGCATTTTCAATATCTTCTCCACAATAGTTAGTCCTATACCACTGCCTTCGATATTATGTCTGCTTTTATCCCCTCTATATAATCTTTCAAAAATAAAAGGTAAATCTTCATCTTTGATTCCTATTCCAGTGTCCCCAACCTTTACGATAATTTTATTTTCCTGTTCTGAGACATTAATCCAAACTCTGCCACCTGCATTATTAAACTTTATTGCATTTGATAAAATATTAATAAATACCTGTTTTAGTTTATCTTTATCCCCTAATATACTGAAGTCTTTATTCTGTTGTATATTACAAGTTAAAACTATATCTTTCTCTTTCAAAGCTGTCTCAAAATCTTGAATAACAGTCCGTATTATCTCGTCTAGCTTAACTTTTTCAATATTCATTGAGTTTCCTTCAGTTTCAAACTCCTTTAATACATTTAAATTATCTAAAAGCTTTCCAAATCTTATTACCTCTTCATTTAAAGAAATTAAACGTTCATTAGATGCAGGAAAAATACCGTCAATCATTGCCTCTAGATTATTCTGAAGTACATTAAGTGGAGTTCTTATCTCATGAGATATATCGGAAACAAGACGCTTTCTAAGCATATCCTGCTGCTTCAATTTTTCTGCCAATGTATTAACACTCTGTCTTAAATATTCTAGTTCCAGAATATTACTCTTAGTACTTGAACGAGCATCGAATTTACCCTGCGATAGATTTACAGACATATTAGAAATATCTTTTATGGGTAATGAAAACTGCTTTGAAAAAAATAAGCTTATTAATATAGCAATTATCAGAACGGCAATGCTGCTAACTACTACACTGCTATTTATAGAAGATATAAAATTAACATCTTCCTGCGAAAGTAAAACTGAAGAATATTGTCCAATATCAACATAACCTACAGTATTACCATCAACCTTGATTTCAAATTGCTTTGATGTATATATACCATCCTTATTATTTTGCATGCTGCTTATATGAATTCTTTCCTGTATATCATTGGGATCCATCCCCCATACTACTTTTTTATCTTTATCTAAAAGAGTAAGGCAATAATTGCTCATATACGCATCATGCATCATTTCTATTCCAGAATTCTTAGTCCATTTACCGTCTCTCTTATAAATATCCTGAAATGAGCCTACTATTCTTTCATATCTTTTATTTTGAGTGTCTATCATATATCTATTAAACTTATTATTTATTGTAAGATTAACAACTAATGATGTAAGTAAAATTCCAGCAACAGTACAAAACACTAATATTATACTTAATCTTCTTCTTATGCTCTGCATTGTTATTCACCACCAAATCTATAACCAACTCTAACAACTGTTATAATGTATTTTGGATTTCTATTATCCTCTTCAATTTTTTTTCTAATGTTCTTTATGTGTACATCTATTGTTCTGTCAAAACCCTCAAAATCAAGTCCAAATACCTTATCTATAAGCTGCTCTCTAGTTAATACCTTTCCCTTATTTTCAGCTAAGGCATACAATATATCAAATTCATTTGGAGTAAGAGGTACTTCTTCTCCTTTTACAGTAACAGTTCTTTTCTCCTTATGAATTATTAGGTTACCATTATCAAAAGATAAGATATCTGATTGCTTCCCGCCTATTCTTCTAAATAATGCATTTACCCTGGCAGTAAGTTCTCTTGGGCTAAAGGGTTTAACCAAGTACTCATCTGCCCCTATGTTTAAACCTTCTATTTTATCTGATAGTGCCCCCTTAGCTGTAAGCATAAAAATATGCACCTCGGAGGTTTGTCTAATACGCTTACATATCTCCTCACCATCAATATCTGGCAGCATTAAATCAAGTATTATTAAATGAAAATCATGCTTGTTAAACAATTCCAAGCCATTCACTCCATTATTAGCAGTATATACTCCATAGCCATCCTTTTCCAGGTAAGCCTTAAGTACCTCTGAAACCTTCTCTTCATCTTCGATTATCAATATATTATTCATAATTATATACACCTTTCATTAACTATACACAAACTTACTATTTACAATATTATACCTTATAACTTTGAAGATAATATGAAGATTTTTGTATCAAAAAGTTCTACTCATTATATTTGTGGTTAGGAAATTACGAAAAAATTAAGAAGTGGCAGAAACACTAACCACTTCTAATGAATTTACTATGCTTTATTACCAAAGGTCTTTTTAAGTAAATTTTCAAATGCTTTTGCAGCAACAGGTTTACTAAATATGTACCCCTGAATTATACTACAACCATTTCTAATGAGGAAATCCAGCTGCTCAACCTCTTCAACACCTTCGGCGGTTATATCCAGATTTAAACTATCCGCCATAGATATTATCGCTCTCACAATTTTTCTTTTATTCCTACTTTTATCTACTCCATTTATAAAGGATTTATCAATTTTTAATCTATGAATATCTAATTCACTAAGCTTTCCTAAAGAGGAATATCCTATGCCAAAATCATCTATTGCTATCTTTAACCCAATTTCCTTTAATTCTGCAATAGTCTGAACTATCTTATCGTAATTTTTCGTAAAAATTGTTTCTGTTATCTCTAATTCTAATAATCTAGGATTTAATCCGGTATCTTCTAAAACTTTTTTTACTATGGACGGAAAATTATCTTGTTCAAGCTGTAATATGGACACATTAACTGCAACATATAATGATTTATAGCCCTCATCATACCAAGCTTTATTTTGCTCACAGGCTTTTCTTAAAACCCATTCCCCTATTGAATAAATCATGCCGCTTTTTTCAGCTATAGGGATAAAGATAGCCGGCGACATAATTTCATCATTACTATACTTCCATCTTAGCAAGGCTTCCATTCCAATTATTTTGCCTATAATTGAATTGTACACTGGTTGATATTCTAAAAATAGTTCATTCATTAATATAGCTTTTCTTAAACCATTTTTAATTTTGAAATACTCACTTACCTCTTTATTCAATGCAGACCTAAAAAAAATAATTTTGTCATATTTAGATTCCTTGGCTCTATACATAGCAATATCTGCATTTTTAATTAAAGTGGAAGAATCAACTCCATCTTTCGGATAATTAGCTATGCCTATACTTGCGGTTATATGCAGCTCATTCCCCTGAACAAAGTATGGAATACTAACCTGCTGTAGTATTCTTTCAGCAATTTCTACTACCTTTAGTCTATCATTAGCAGAGGAAATTAATATTATAAATTCATCTCCTCCAAAGCGTGCTGCAATATCTTGTTCACGTAAGTTCGTTTTAAGTCTTACTGCAAATTCCTTCAATATATCATCACCAACAAGATGTCCCAAATTATCGTTTATTTCCTTAAAATCATCAATATCTATAAATAATACAGCCATATTATTTATACCCTTGAGTATGGAATAATTAAGCTTATTCATAAAAAATTCTCTATTATATAAATTGGTTAAGCTATCCTTACTTGTAAGAAACTCAATTTTCTTTTCTTTCTGTCTTGCATCAGTTATATCATTTAGCATTCCTACAAAGTATTCTATATTATCATAATTATCTTTTACAGCAATAACGTTCAGCCACTCTTCATAAATATCACCATTTTTTCTCTTATTACATATTAGTCCCTGCCATTTACCTGTATTTAACATAGAATTCCACATATTACTGTAATATTCACCATCATGCTTTCCAGATTTTAAAATGCTAGGAGTCTTGCCTTCCACCTCCTCCGTCGTATAGCCGGTGATCTCCGTGAAAGCATTATTTATCCATTGTATCTTTCCATATACATCTGTTATTACAACCCCTACTGTATTGTTTTTAAAAATCTCGGAGAAAAGATTCTTTCTATGTTCTTCTTCTCTAACTCTACTTAAATCAGAATAAATAAAGTATACTCCTATCCTTTCCTCATTACATACTATAGGGTAGCCCAAAATCGATACATCAATAAATGTTCCATTTTTTCTTCTTCGTAGTGTTTCTTTCCTTACAAATTCTCCATTACTTATACAGTCTCTAATATACATGGATTCACTATATAGTTTATCATTGCATAATATTGTGGTTATATTTTTGTTTTCTATTTCTCCTTGATCAAATAAAAATAATTTTTGAAAGCTCTTATTTATATTTATAACATTGAAATCATTATCTAGAACAGCTATGGCATCTGGCAGATTATTGAATAAAAATTTAAAATAACTCTCTTGTATTTCTAACTTTTTTTCTTGATCTCTCATAAACTCCTCCCATTTCGTGTGTTGTAGCCATAAATACCTAATACCAAACATATAAAAGTTCATAATTAAAAATCAGTATTATATTGTATTTATTGTGTATTAATAGTTATTTAATATTACTATAGGCTAATATTGTAAAAACATTAACGGTTTTTGTAAAAACTTTGTAAAACAAAACGAAAATAACCCGAATAAATCCAGGTTATTTTTGTTTTTCTCTATATTCTATTAATTTCTTTACTAAATATTCAAATTCATTCTGTAAATTATCATATTCTTGTCTAATAATCTTCTGATTCTTGTCTTTTATTGCAATTCCAATTCTTCTTAAAACATTGTTAATTACTTCCGCACCAAAATGGGATATACTCCCCCCAAACTTATGAATTGATTTATGAAGTTCCTCATAGTTTTCGTCATCTATGTATTTCTCTATGCTACCTAAAAATCTAGTTCTATAACTGGCACTTACAACCTCATCAATTATATCTATAAGCAATTCATTATCACCATCAAGCCTATAAATTAATGCATTAATATTAAAATTTAAAGATTTATCTTCATTGTTCAGTAATTTTATCATATTATATAAAACTTGTTTCTTTTTTAAAGGTTTTATCATGTACTCATCAAAACCAACAGTCAGATGTCTCTCCATTTCTTCTTTTAATGCAACTGCTGAAATAGCTATTATAGGTACATGTTCTCCAGTAACCTTTTCCTTCTCTCTTATATATCTCGTAACTTCGCAGCCATCCACCTCTGGCATACATATATCTAGAAATATTAAATCAAATTTTCTTTGATTTAATATTTCTATTACTTCTTTACCATTATCAACCATAGTAAGATTGCATTTTTCTTTACTAAAAATATTTTTTATAACTATTTGGTTAACAGTTTCATCTTCTGCAACTAGAATATTTAATCCCTCAGGAATACTGATTGGATTATCCACAGTCTCATTGGATAAACTTTCAAAGGTTTTATCATTTTGACTAGCAATATTAAATTTTATAACAAATGAAAAGGTACTACCTGAATTATATTTAGATTTTACATATATTTTGCCACCCATTAGTTCAACTAATTTCTCACTTAAAGCTAATCCTAGCCCAGTGCCACCATATTTCCTGTTACTCATTTGATTAACCTGAGCAAATCTTTCGAATATATAATGAAACTGCTCCTTGGGAATACCTATTCCTGTATCACTAATTGAAAATTTAATTTGAGCATTATTGTTAGTTATACCAATCAATTTTACATTGATTTGAATAGAGCCTCTTTCAGTAAACTTTATTGCATTTCCTAATAAATTAAATAATACCTGATTTAGTCTTTCAAAGTCGCCAATTAATATATTGGGTATTTTCCTATCCACAGAGGATATAAATTTAATGCCTTTATTCTCAGCTTGAATTCTAAAATACTCCGTTAGTTTGTTAAGTAATTTATATGCTGAAAACTGCTCCTCTCTAAGTTCAAGTTTTCCAGCCTCGATTTTTGAAATATCCAAAATATCATTTATAATGGAGAGTAATCTTTCTGCAGAAAACTTTAGTAAACTTATATATTCCTTTTGATTTTTAGAAGGTTGAGTTTCCTCTAACATGTCAATTATCCCAAGAATACCACTTATAGGCGTTCGTATTTCATGACTTATATTTGCAAGAAATCTAGTTTTTAATTCATTGGCTTCTTCAGCTTTTTCTTTAGAAATTTTCAAAAGATTAAGATATCTCTCTACTTTTCTTATATACTTTTTTTCCTCTTCCTTTATCATTCTCAAGTCAGAATAAATGAAGTATATACCTATTTGCTCACCATTTAGTACTATAGGGAATCCTAAAAATGACACATCTATTAAGTATCCATCCTTTCTTTTTCGCAAGGTTTCTTTTCTTACAAACTCACCTCTACTTATGTTGTTCCTAATATACATTGACTCACTATAAAATTCTTCACTACATAATACCTCAGTTATACTTTTATTTTTTATTTCATCTAGCTTATGAAGAAACATTTCCTCAAAGCTTTTATTTATATCTGCAATCTTAAATTCTTTATCAAGTATAGCTATAGCTTCTGGGGAGTTCTCGAATAAATCGTTAAAATAACTTTCTTGTATCTTAAACTTTTTTTCACATTCTTTTCTTTCCTGTATATCGTGTATAACTGAAAATAATAAAGTTCTATTATCAATAGTTATAGGTCCGCTGTACACTTCAACATCCCTAATTTCGCCAGTTGATAATTTATGCTTGAATCTAAATAGTTTCCTTTCTTCTTTTTTTGCAATATTCATTTCTTTAAATATGTCCTTCTTATTTAATGTATTAATATCTAAAATGCTCATGTTTAATAAATTCGCTCTAGCATACCCATAGTAACTACACGCCGCCAAATTAGCATCAACAATTTGTCCACTTTCATTATCAATAATAAGCATTGGAATATGATGATTGTGGAAAATATTATGATACTTTTTTCCCCCTTCCAGCACATATTTTTCCCATTCCCTTAAACTTCCCGTATCTTTATCAAAATTCAATTTACTCACCGTTACTGAAAACTTATAAAAAGTTATAAAGCAATATAAACTTTTATGTTTCATTCCTGTTTCAGCGTATCTGATTTTGTCTACAGATTTAACTGCATAACTACTCTCATTTGGTATAATACTCCACAGACTTAAATTCCCGTTTAACGTACGGTACTTAGGTGCAATAGCTCTGTTTATCTACGCTGTACCTTTACCATAATTATACAAGTTAACACTTGCTTGATAGTCTCTATCAATTATATTTCCGCAGGAACAATGATATACCCTATCCCTTAGCTTGAGATCAGGCTTAATGTTTCCACAAACACAGCAAAGCTTACTGCTTGGGTAAAATCTTGGTGCTTCTATAAATTTTATATTGTTCCAGTCTGTCTTATATTTAAGTTGTCTGTAAAATTCATAAATGCATTGCTCCTGTACTGCTCTTGACATGTGCTTATTTTTCATCATACCATTTACATTAAGGTCTTCTACTAGAATAAAACTTGGTTTTCGCTTTACTATCTCAGAAGTTATTTGATGTAAATAATTATGACGAATACCTGATAAACGGTGATTTAATTTTAAAAGCTTTCTTTCACTTTTTATAATATTGCTTGTTTTACAGTAACTATCTCCTTCCTTATTTACTAGATATTTTTTTGATATCCTGCGCTGCAATCGGCGCTGTTTCTTTCTTAGTCTCTTTATTTCATATGTTTCATTTACATTTTCGTATGTATTCTCATCCGAACAAACTGCCAGTTTCTTTAATCCGAAATCTATTCCTATGCCATCATTTTGAGGCAGTTCTATATTATCACTAACTTCTATACCCACACTAATCCACCAGTTTATGCCGTCAAAGGTTACTCGAGGATTTATATATTTACTTTTTAAAGGAATTCTATTTTTCTCTGAGAGCTTAATCCAGTTAAACTTCTGCTTGTTTGTTTTCCTACTGTTTGTCAGCTTCTCAAGCTTAACATGTGTGCCCGAGAATTGTACTTTGGCTGTGTCTACATAGAATGACGGCTTGGATTTCTTTCTACTTTTAAATCTTGGAAACTTACATTGTTTCTTAAAGAAGCTGCAGTAAGCTGTGCAGGCATCTTTTACAGCCTGCTTTGTTATATTATTGCTGTAATTATTAAGCCACTTAAACTTATCAGTTTCCTTAAGTTTTGTGAGCTTTTTTCTAAGCTGGCCATCTGAAAGAAAATGGCCGCCATTTAAATGGTTATCTTTTTCATAGGCTAAGGCCCAGTTATAGGCAAAACGTGCTGCCCCTGCACAGGCAAAAAGCTTAGTCCTTTGTTTGTTGTTAGATAGAAGCATAACTTTGATTGTCTTTATCATCTTCTAACCACTCCTTTATGGTGTGGCTTTAATGTTCCGTTTTTATCCCAATTTCTTATGGTTTGCTCAGTTTTTCCAACTATCTCAGCAAACTCTCCAATAGAATAATATTTCATATTTATCACCCAAATATATTATGCACTTAGATAACTGTAAAAATCCGTTATTTATTTATATATTTTTATACCTATAGATTAACTGTTGTTAGCCTCATTTCCGCAGAAATAATATAAATTAAATATACGATATGTATCCAAGAATTTAAATATTTTATATTAATTAATTGTAAAAATTATAAAAATATCATAAAATTTTATTTATTAATAAATACTTTTGTAATAACATAGAAATAATTTGAATAATATCTACTTTTTTAGAAAGGAGAAGTTATGGACAAAAATGTTTTAATAATTGAAGATGATATAATTACTTCAAAAATACTTTCCTCAACCTTAGAGAAGCATGGTTTTTTTATAATTACTTTAGATAGGCAATTTTTAATTTTAAATTACCTATTGTTGATATAATATCCCCATGAGGATACAGTATCCAATTAAGATAAAAACACGTATCCAATTTTACACAATATATTTTTAAAATATTTAGGCAATCTTTA
>JAUZPI010000003.1 GCA_030706015.1 Bacillota bacterium | reverse complement strand
AGTTTAGATACAACAGCTGCAACATTAGCACAGGGAGCAACAAAACAGCTGGTAGTAACAGGAACTATGTCTGACGGCAGCACAAAAGATATAACAAATAGCAGTGAAGGAACAACCTATACATCAAGTAATTCAGCGGTAGCAACAGTGGATGCTAATGGATTGATTACAGTATTGCCAACAGCAACAGTTGGATATAAGACTGTAATACTAGCAAATAATAATGGAAAAACAGCAAGCTGCACAGTAACAGTAGGAAGTGCAGCAGTAACTGTAAATAGCATAAGTTTAGATACAACAGCTGCAACATTAGCACAGGGAGCAACAAAACAGCTGGTAGTAACAGGAACTATGTCTGACGGCAGCACAAAAGATATAACAAATAGCAGTACAGGAACAACTTATACATCAAGTAATGCATCGGTAGCAACAGTGGATGCAAATGGATTAATAACAGTATTACCAACAGCAACAGTTGGCTATAAAACTGTAATATCAGCAAAAAATAATGGGAAAACAGCAAGCTGCACAGTAACAGTAGGAAGTGCTGCAGTAACTGTAAATAGCATAAGTTTAGATGCAACAGCTGCAACAATAGGACAAGGAGTGACAAAGCAGCTGGTAGTAACTGGTGTCATGTCTGATGGCAGTACACAAGATATAACAAATAGCAGTACAGGAACAACCTATACATCAAGCAATTTAGCAGTAGCAACAGTAGATGCCAATGGATTGATAACAGTATTACCACCAGCAACAGTTGGCTATAAAACTGTAATAACAGCAAAGAATAATGGAAAAACAGCAAGTTGCACAGTAACAGTTGGAAGTGGAGCAGTAACTGTAAATAGTATAAGTTTAGATACAACGGCTGCAACAATAGTACAAGGAGCAACAAAACAGTTAGTAGTAACAGGAACCATGTCTGATGGCAGCACGAAAGATGTAACAAACAGCAGTACAGGAACAACTTATACTTCAAGCAATACAGCAGTAGCAACAGTAGATGCAAATGGATTAATAACAGTATTACCAACAGCAACAGTTGGCTATAAAACTGTAATTTCAGTAAAAAATAATGGAAAAACAGCAAGTTGCACTGTAACAGTAGGAAGTGCAGTGGTAACTGTAAATAGTATAAGTTTAGATACAACAGCTGCAACGATAGTACAAGGAGCAACAAAACAGTTGGTAGTAACAGGAAGTATGTCTGATGGCAGCACGAAAGATTTAACAAATAGCAGTACTGGAACAACTTATACATCTAGTAATACAGCAGTAGCAACAGTAGATGCTAACGGATTAGTAACAGTGTTACCAACAGCGACAGTCGGATATAAAACTGTAATATCAGCAAAAAATAATGGAAAAACAGTAAGTTGTACTGTAACAGTAGGTAGTACAGGTGTAGCTGTAAACAGCATAAGTTTAGATTCAACAGCAGTAGCAATAGGACAAGGATTAACAAAGCAGTTAATTGTAACAGGAGCAATGTCTGATGGCAGCACAAAAGATATAACAAATAGCAGTACAGGAACAATTTATACGTCAAGCAATTTAGCAGTAGCAACAGTAGATGCTAACGGATTGATAACAGTATCACCAACAGCTATTTCTGGCTATAAAACTGTAATAACAGTAAAAAATGGTACCAAAACAGCAAGTTGTACAGTTACCGCTGGAATAAGTGGACCAACTGTAACTAGTATTTCGGCAAATTTATCAACAGTTACATTAGCAAAGGGAGCAACTCAGCAGCTTAATGTCACAGCTACTATGTCAGATAGCAGCACAAAAGATGTAACAAATAGCAGCACAGGAACAACCTACGCATCCAGTAATACAGCAGTAGCAACAGTAGATGCTAACGGATTAATAACAATACTACCAACAGCTACTTCAGGATATAAATGTAATATTACTATAAACAATAATGGAAAAATTATTACTTGTACAGTTACGGTTGCGCCTTAGAGATAAACAAGTAATGAAATTAAAAGCTAACATTTAAAATTTATATTAAAGCACCAATAACTGAGGTAATAGTTATTGGTGTTTTTATAAAGAAATGTTTTGCTAAGATTAAGAGAGTTTTTGTAGTGGTAACTATAGCTTAAAAAATGAAGATAAATGTTTTAATGCAAGAATATTGCCTGAAGAAAAATCAAACTATGGAAGGAGTTCAATAATGAAAAAAAGAGTATTATTAATACCGCAATATATGAAGCAGTTTCAATGTATAGGGATTAAATGTAAAGATAATTGTTGTTATGGTTGGAAAATAGGTATAGATGAAAATACGTATAAGAAGTATAAAAAGACTACTAAGGCAACTATAAAGCAGTTAATTAATAAAAATGTAACAAGAAATCGTTCTAACCCTTCTATGGAAAACTATGCAAAAATAAAGTTGCAAGAAAATGGCTGCTGTCCTTTTTTAAAAGAGGATAAACTTTGTAGTATCCATAAAGAATTAGGAGAAGAATTTCTGTCAAAAACTTGTATGACTTACCCAAGGATTACAAATGTAATTAACGAAGTGCATGAAAAATCATTGCTTCTTTCTTGTCCGGAGGCAGCAAGGTTAATATTATTGAATCCTAATAAAATGGAATTTGATGAAGACGAAGAGCCAATAGATATTCGAAATAATATTATGCATAAAATAAACGCAAATAGTACCGTAGAAGAATGTTTTTGGATGTTAAGAATATTTAGTATATCTCTTCTTCAAAATAGACAGTTTTCTCTTGGGGATAGGCTAATTATTTTAGGTTTATTTATGAAAAATGTACAAGAGTGTTTAGATAATAATGAAGTTAGTAAAGTAACTGCAATCATAGAAGAATTTAATGGGATTATGGGAAATGGAAACTTAGAAGAGACTCTTAGGAATATTCCTACAAACTTAACTATTCAGATGGAACTTATGAAAGAATTTAATGATGGGAGATTTTCAATAGGTTTCTCAAAAAATTCTCAATCATATATAGAATGTGTTTCAGAATTTTTGAATGGTATAGAATATACAATTAATGCAAAAGTAGAAGAAGTAGGAGAAAAATATAAAAAAGCATATTCAAGTTATTATGAACCTTTTATGAAGGAACATGAATATATTTTAGAAAATTTTATTGTGAATTATGTGTTTAGTCAAATGTTTCCAATAACTTCAAAGGATGGAGTTTTTGATGCCTATATGAGACTTGTTATAAATTATTCACTTTGCAAAATGCTTTTAATAGGAATGGCAGCTTATAATAAAAAATTAGATGAGGGATTAATTGTAAGATTAGTTTATTCATATTCAAGAGCGATAGAACATAATAAGTTGTTTTTTAACAATGCATTTAGTCTATTTAAAGATAATGGATATAATACTATGGCATATATGGCTATTTTAATCAAGAATTAATATAAAATACTGTAGCTTAGAAAATTTTATAGTAGAAATAAAAAATATGAACACTATATAAAGATTTAACTAAAATAATCGATACTAAAGTATAAAATATGTTTCGGAGTTGATAAATATGCGATTATATCATAATTTAGCGTCTTTAAATTTATTTGCAGAATCTAAAAAAATTGAAGCAAAACAAAGCACTTCCCTTAGTAGAATAACAAGTGGCTATAAAATAAACGCTGCAAAAGATAATCCAAATGATTTAGCCAAAAGTGAAAAATTTAGAATGCAGATTCGCGGATTGCAAATGGCACAAAAAAATGCACAGGATGGAATAAGTATGCTTCAAACTGGTGAAGGGGGCATGGATAACATAACGGGAATGGTTCAAAGGATCAGGCAGTTAGTAGTTCAAGCTGGAGATGGTGCAAATTCTCAGGGGGACATAACCAATATAAATAATGAAATTAATCAATTAACCCAAGGAATAGATGAAATTGCCCATAATACTACTTTTAATGATGTTAATTTATTGGATACTAATTCATCAGGTATGAAGGCGCAGATTGGAGCAAATGAGAAGGAAAGTATAACAATACCTACTTATGATCTTACTTCCAGTGGATTAAATTTGAATTCTTTAGATATTACTAATCCTAAAGGAATAAGTGATGCATTAAATACAATAGATAGTTCAATAACCACAATTCTGAAAGCTAGGTCTACATATGGTGCCATCGAAAATAGATTTGAAACTAGTATCAATGACCTAGGAGATATCAGTGATAGATTAGATGCTTCAGATAGCAGTATTAGAGATGCTGATATTGCAGAAGAAATGTCAGAGTACACTAAAGATAATATTCTATCACAAGCAGGAAATGCTATGATGGTTCAATCAAATAAATTACCTCAAGATATACTTAATGTTTTAAGTGAGGTTAAGGCTAGATAAAGCTATTAATTACAGGATGCAGGGGGAAGTTCTTGCTGGTTTTACAGTTCATTTAAATTGTAAAGTCACCAAGCGCATTTATAATTTAAATATTGTTAGTAGAATCCAAAAGTATTATATAATTAATATTTTTGGATTTTTTTATTTATGGAATTTAATAAATTCATTAGATATAATGATTTGTGTATTAGCAAAATAATAAATGTGTTTATAAAGTGAAATAAATCATTAAATATTAACTATTCATTAGAATTTATTTGATTATATAAACTATGGGGAATATACGAGATTTTTTACTTAGAAAAGTAAACGTTTTACAAATAATGAAAATTCACGACTTTTAGTTCTATGTAATGGGGTAAAAGGAATAAAATTGTATAGAAGTGAAATTGAAAATGAAATATAATAAAATGTGGGTATGATATGAGATAAATGGTGGAAATGTTTTGTGATAAAGTTTAATGGGATATAAAAAACAGTTAAAGTTTTGATAAAAAACATTTTCTTTTTAACGTGAAATATTGTATAATGTAAACGGGTACCGTTATTTGAACTTTTAATTGTGTTTTTATTAAGTCCTAAAACATAATATTTTTATATGTTTGGCAAAAAAATGTATTAATATAGAAGGATTTTTCAAAGTTTTGTCTAATTACCATAAAGGGGGATGATAACATGAGTATAAATAATGTATCAGAAGATAGGTTGGTTTATAGTCTGCTAAAAAAAGGCCTAGATGCCTCAACTCAAAGAAGTAAGGTTATCTCAAATAATATAGCTAATGTAAATACAAGTAACTTTAAAAGATCCTATGTTACCTTTGAAGATTCTCTTCAAAATTCAATTGATAATCTTGCAATGGAAAAGACTGATACAAAACATATGGATGATGGTACAAGTTATGGACAAATTCAAGTGAAGCAGGATACAACATCTTCAATGAATTCCGATGGAAATAACGTAAATATTGATGCTGAAATGGCAAATGAAGCACAAAATACTTTGATGTATGATGCACTTGAAAGCCAAGTCAATAGTAGATTATCCATGGAAAGATATGTTATAACTGGAGGAGGAAAATAGTAAATGGGAGCGTTTAGTTCACTTAATATCAGTGCAAGTGGTCTTATGGCCGAAAGACTTAGAATGGATACTATATCTTCTAATATAGCTAACGTAAATACAACTAGAGGAGAAAATGGTAAGCCATACGTAAGAAAGATAGCAGTATTTCAAGAAAATGTGGACAAAGCATTAAATCGTGATACCGGTAAATATGAAGATAATCTTTTAGGGGTGAAGGCGGTAGGTATTCAAGATGATAGTTCACCGCTTAGAAGAGTATATGATCCCAGCAATCCAGATGCTGATAAAGATGGATATGTATCAATGCCTAATGTAAATATACTAAATGAAATGGCTGACATGATTGCTTCTACTAGAGCGTATGAAGCTAATGTTACAGCAATAAATTCATCCAAAAGTATGTTTAGTAAAGCTTTAGAGATAGGTAGATAGGAGAGAATAAAATGAAGTTAAATGGATATGTTCCAGATACAAAGGTTTTTGACAGTATGAATTTAGGAAATACAAATAATGTTAATGATAGCACAAATTCTACTGGTACAGACTTTTTATCAACTTTAAAATCAAAGTTAGATGCAGTAAATGACCAGCAGCTCAATGCTGAGGATCAAACACAACAATTTATAAAAGGCGATGGTCCAGATATTCACCAGGTTATGATTGCAACTGAGGAAGCAAAGATGTCCCTGGAACTAGCTGTTCAAATGAGAAATAAACTAGTCGATGCATATCAGGAGCTTAATAGAATGCAGTTATAGTAGGGAGTGCGTTTGATGAATAGACTGTCAGAGGGTATTAGAAATATTTTAGATAAATGGCGAGAGGCTGGAAAAGGTAAAAAGATAGCCATCATCGTCCTAATTGTGGGAGTTATTTCAGCTATAGTATTGGGAACTGTAAGTGCTACTGCTACTAAATACGGAGTCCTTTTTTCGAAATTAGATTCTTCAGATTCTGCAACGATTATTCAAAAGCTTAAGGATCAAAAAATATCCTATAAGGTTGATTCCAGTACAAATACAATAATGGTTCCACAACAAAATGTTGATGAATTGAGATTAGAACTAGCACCTTCCATTAAAGATGGAAGTACTGGTTTTGAGCTTTTTGATAACACAAGTCAATTTGGTATGACAGATGATCAGTTTAAGGTTAACTACCAGAGAGCACTTGAAGGTGAATTAGAGAGAACAATAAAAGGCTTTTCAGAAATTGATGGTGCCAGAGTTCAACTGGTTATGCCAGACGACAGCGTATTTGTGAAGGATTCAACACCAGGAAAGGCTTCTGTTACACTAAAACTTAAAGCTGGGGCAAGCTTAAATAAAGATGAAGTAAAAGCAATAGTTGCTCTTGTTTCTGGAAGTGTAAAGAATCTACCACAACAAAATGTTCAGGTAATTGATGATAAAATGACACTATTAACACAGAATTTATTTAATGGTGATGGTAGTGATGATTCTACTGCAGATGCAGAAAATAGAAATAAGATACAGACAACTGTAGAAAAAGAAAAAGAACAAAAGGCTTTGGAACAGTTAGAGGCTGTTTATGGAAAAGGTAAGGTTAAAGTCAAGATAAATGTCGACTTGAATTTTGATGCTCAGGAAACTAATTCTCAAACTTATTATAATAATCAAGCAAATCCAAATGATACTAAAAATCCTGTTATAGTTAGCAGTCACACTATAAAAGATGTTAATCCACAGGGTTCCACTACAACTTCAGGTAGTCCTAATGATAATAATAACAGCAGTAATACAATTACTAACAATAATACAACAAATACAAATTCAACTCACGATGAAGCAACTACAAACTATGATGTTTCCAGTGAGACTACTAAAACTGTAAAGGCACCTGGAGACGTAAGAAGAATGACAGCTTCAGTTGTAATTGATGGTAATATAAATGCAAATACGCAAGCTTCTGTTACTAATTTATTAGGTGGAGCGATTGGGTTTAATGCTGCAAGAGGAGATACTATAGACGTTGAAGGAATGACTTTTGATAATACTGATCAAAAGAATGCTCAAAAGGCTTTAGATGAAATCAATAAGCAATTACAACAAGAAAAAACTATGCAGCTATATAAAGAGATTGGAATTGGAGCAGGTGCATTTGTTGCGTTTATGATTATACTTGTGGTATTACTTAGAAAGCGTAAGAAGAAAGCTGTTGCTGCTAACGAAAATAGCCAATTTGATGTAGTTATTGATGATACAATTGAACCAAAAGAAGAAATTAAATTTGCACCAATTGAATTTGAAACCAATGATGAAAGTACTCACATAGAAAAAGAAGTTAAAAAATATGCTTCAGACAAGCCAGAACAAGTAGCTGATATTGTTAAGTCATGGTTAGCTAAGGATGAGAGGTGATGATATATGGCAAAAGAAGATAAACTATCTGGGGTTCAAAAGGCAGCTATATTATTCATAACTTTAGGACCTGATGCCTCAGCACCTATTATTAAAAAGCTGCCAGAGCGTGAAATTCAAAGAATAACTTACGAAATTGCTAATATTACCTCTGTAAAGCAGGATCAAAAGAGTGATATATTACATGAATTTATTGCAATGAATAAGGCAAAGGATTACATTTTAGAGGGCGGAATAGACTATGCACGAGATCTTTTATCAAAGGCATTAGGAAATCAAAGGGCAAAAGAAATATTAGACAAGGTTGCTGAAGCCACTGAACAATATAGGCCATTTGCTATTGCAAGAAAGGCAGATGCTCATCAATTGATGAATGTTATAAATAATGAGCATCCTCAAACCATAGCCTTAATATTATGTTATCTTCAGTCTGATAAAGCAGGACAGATTTTGTCATCTTTACCAGAAGAGGTACAGGGGGAAGTGGCATTTAGAATTGCTAATATGAACAACACTTCGCCTATGGTAATAAAAGAAATTGAAAAAGTTTTAAATGGTAAACTATCATCTGTAGTAAGATCAGATGTAACAGTAATAGGTGGAGTTGAAACTCTTGTTGATATTCTTAACCAGGTTGACAGAACAACTGAAAAGAATATAACAGAAGGATTAGAAAAAGAAGATCCAGAATTAGCAGAAAGAGTAAAAGAATCTATGTTCGTATTCGAAGATATTATTACTTTAGACGATGTATCAATACAAAGAGTTCTAAGAGAAGTAGATACAAAGGAACTTGCTTTAGCGCTTAAAGGTTGTTCAGATGAGGTCGCAAATGCTATATTTAGAAATCAATCTAAGAGAGCATCCGCTTCATTGAAAGAAGATATCGAGTTCTTAGGACCAGTAAGATTGATGGATGTTGAGAAGGCTCAACAAAAGATTGTTGGCGTAATAAGAAGATTGGATGAGACAGGAGAGATTGTAATTTCAAGAGGTGGAGAAGATGCAATCATTGTCTAATGTTATTAAGTTTTCAAAAGTAATGGATCAGGGCCATAAGGAGATTGTTACAAAGGCGGAAATAAATCAGTCAATTGCTAGCGACGATTCTCCTCATGCAATGAAAAGCTACGAAAACATAGGAGCTGCCATTATTGAAAACGCTAGAATTCAAAGTGAGCAAATAAAGTCTGATGCGTTTATAGAAGCTCAACTTATTGAACAAAATGCATACAAACAAGGGTATGAGAAAGGCTCAGAAGAAGGAAGAAAACAAGCCTATAATGAGACCATAGAACAAGCAACTCAACAGGCTGAACTTATTAGAAGTCAAGCTGAGGATCATGCTTCAAAATTAATTGAGAGTAGTAAAACTGAGTATGAAAAATATATGGCAAGTAAAGCTGAAGAGATTAAAGCCTTGGCAGTGACTATTGCAGAGCAAGTGCTAAAGGAAAGACTTAAAGATCATGACTGTATAAATAATATGATCTTTGATGCAGTTAAAACTTGTAAAGATACAAAAGTAATTATTATTAAATGTAATGAATTCCACCTTGAAACAGTAAAGGCTGAAATTGATAATTGGAAGCTGCAAATTCCATCTTTGAATGATATATTTGTTGTTTTGGATAATTATTTAGACAATGGAATGGTTGTTATTGAAAAGGAAAATGGCAGGATTGAAGTTGGCATAGATTTATCTATGAGTAAGATAAAGGAAGCATTGATGGACTAAGTGAGCTTTTCAAAGAGGAGAGTATTATGTTAAATATAGACTTTGATGCTTTAATAAGTAAGGTTAAAGAATGCGAATGTAAATATGAAGAGGGTGTAGTGAGCAAGGTTATTGGATTAACCATTGAAGTTGATGGTATAAAGGCTTTTGTGGGAGAAGTATGCCTAGTTTATAATGAAAAAAATCGCCCTATTACTTGTGAAGCAGTTGGTTTTAGAAATAATAATGTTATTTTAATGCCTCTTGGTGAATTAGAAGGTATATCTCCTGGATGTAGAGTTGTACCTCAAGGAAGGCACTTAGGCATAAAATGCTCTGATGCTTTATTTGGTAAGGTTTTAGACGGGCTAGGAAATCCATTAGATAATAGTGAAATCATTGGAGGAACAGCCTATAAACTGGATGCAGATCCTCCAGATCCTTTGAGGAGAAGAAGAATAAAAGATATTTTGCCTACTGGGGTAAGAGCAATAGATGGTTTCTTAACCTGCGGTGAAGGTCAAAGAGTAGGTATTTTTGCTGGTAGTGGTGTTGGTAAAAGCACAACATTAGGTATGATTGCAAGAGAAGCCAAGGCAGATGTGAATGTAATTGCACTAATTGGCGAAAGAGGAAGAGAAGTGAGAGACTTCCTAGAAAAAGATCTAGGGGAAGAAGGCATGAAAAAGTCCATCATAGTATGTGCTACTTCTGATAGACCAGCTCTTGTAAGGCTAAAGGGTGCATTCACAGCTACTGCAATAGCTGAGTACTTTAGAGATCAGGGTAAAAAGGTTATACTTATGATGGACTCCGTTACTAGATTTGCTATGGCACAAAGAGAAGTTGGATTAGCCATTGGTGAGCCACCAGCTACAAAGGGATACACCCCTTCTGTTTTTGCTATGCTGCCTAGACTAATGGAACGTTCAGGAACATCAGAAAAAGGTTCTATAACTGCCTTTTATACTGTTCTGGTTGACGGTGATGATTTTAACGAACCTATAGCAGATGCAGTAAGAGGTATTCTTGATGGCCATATTGTTCTTTCCAGAGCTTTGGCCGCAAAAAATCACTTTCCAGCTATAGATATACTTAGCAGTGTAAGTAGATTGATGTCAGAGATTGCAGATGAAGAACATAAAACTGCTGCCTCCAACGCCAGAGATTTGCTAGCAACTTACAAAAATGCTGAGGACTTGATTAATATAGGAGCCTATGTTAGAGGAAGTAACCCTAAAATTGATTTGGCTTTAAATTATTACGGAGAACTCGAGAGTTATTTAAGACAAGGTATAAAAGAAAAATCAGAATTTATTGAAAGTATTAGCAGATTAAAAAGAACCTTTATGTAATACTTAAGAGGTGATTATATGGCCAGTTTTAATTTTAAACTTCAAAAGTTGTTAGATATCAGACTAGATAAGGAAGAAGAAAGTAAAAGGGCATTTAAAATTGCACAAGAGGAAAAACTTTCAGTTGAAAACAAGCTTAATACTATGGTTGATAATTATAAAAAATTCACTAGTATATTAACAGAAGGCTCAGTAGTAGAACAAAAGATTAGACAGCATTATTTAAATGCCTTAAGTTTCAGTATAAATGATCTTACCAGTGAACTTGAACAAAAGGAAAAAAAATTAGAAGAGAAGCGTTTAGAATTGAAGCAGAAACAAGTTGAAAGAAAGACTGTTGAAGTCCTAAAGGAAAAACAGCTTCTTCAGTTTAATAAGGAACAAGCAGATATTGAGCAGCGAAATAATGACGAATTTGCTTTGTATGCTTATATTAGAGCCAATCATGAAGTACTATGAAAGGAGGTGAGAATAAGTGAATGTAGGGAGTTTAAGTACTACAAGTTCCTTAATAAGTACTGTAGACAAAAGTATTACTACTGAAAAAGCTAGTGATTCTAGTTTTAATAGTGCACTAAAAAAGGCTACAGTTTCACAAGATGATAATAGTAAGACACCTAAGGATAGCGAAAGTTTGAATTGTGATAAAAAACAGGACGATGAAAAAGCTGAAATATCAACCGATACTGTTCAGAATGAAAACAAAAATACTGCTGATGTTAAAGATCAGAATAGTAATGATGATAAAAATGTTAAAGATACAAAAAAAGAAATAGGAGCTGCCAATGCTTCTAAAAAAGCGGAGAAAATTGAAGCTTTCACCAACGACATATTACCTAATAATAAAAAAGACATATTATCTAATATAAAAGATGGAAAAATTGATGCTAGAGTTGATTTTTCAGCTTTAATGAACAATATGACCACTGATGGTAAAAATGTTGATTTAAAAACTCTAATAAATACTTTAAAATCAATGAACTCCAATGAACAAACTACTGATTTGGCAGATAAATTGAAAAAATCTATTAAGAATGAAGAACTTCCTGATTTATCTACAAAAGATGATGGGAAAAAATCTAATATTAATTTGGAACAGTTATTATTAGCATTATCTCAAGCAATAACACAATGCCTTAACACAAATCAGTTGGACAAGAATAACGATAATATAGCTAACAAAAATGATGTTATCACTAATATAGTTCAAAAGCTTACTAATATAATCAAAGATAGTTTGACAAAAGCGAGCACAAATAATAATGGTGATGCTAAAAGTTTCAATTTGAATGCTTTGGCTATTCAAGATACCTTGGATAATCAAATAAAAAAGATATTAGATGAACAATTCACACAAATGCAGCCAGAGGACAAAGATAAGCTTGCAGAGCAATTAAAAAGTTTAGTACAGAATGCAATAAAGGAAACTAATGCTAAAGTGGATAGTTCAGATACTACTTTAGTAAAAACTGCGGGACTTAATCAGTTAAATGCAATTCTTAAAGATAAACGACCTCAACTTCAGGAAGAAAGCAATAATTCAGTTGGGGATAAGTTCCCAGTGAAACAAGTTAATACTAAACAAGAAGTAACACAAGTAGTAAGTAACCAACCAACTGGGAAAGAAAGTAGCAAAAATGAAGAGTCTAAGGAAGATAAATTTTTGAAAAGTCTTTTATCCTCTACGGATAATTCTGACAAGAAAAGTGAAATAAATAAAGCAGTTCAATTTATAAGCCAGCAAAGCAGTGAGCTTAATAAGGTAAATATAGCAGTTGATGCTGTTGATACCACTATTAACAAAAATAATTTAACCAATGATGTAATCAAAGTTGTTAAATATATGGAAATTAATAATATGAAAGAACTTACTGTAAGACTGGTACCTAAAGAACTGGGAGAAGTTGTGATAAAACTTACAATGGAAAATGGCATAATGCGAGCAAATATAACTGCTAATAATAAAGAAACTTATCAATTGTTATCTGCTCACTTAAGTGAAATCAATAACCAATTAGGTAACCAAGGTAATGTAATTCAAAATGTTAGTATCAATATCTATCAGGGTGATACTACTTTCTTTAGTGGAGAATTTAATAGACAAGGTAAAGAGCAAAATGAAAACGGAAAAAATTCATCATCACAATTAAAGCTTGAAGAGATTGATGATGTGACATCAAAGGAAGAAAATATATATGATGACAGTAATATAAATATTTTAGCATAGGAGGGGTGTAAAATGGCAGCCACAAGTGATAGTTCTTCAATTTTGACAGGTTATACTGCATCGCAGGCATCTCAAGTTGGAGCTACTCAAAGAGGTACAAAGATAGTTGATAAGAGCGATAGTATGGATAAAAACTCTTTTTTAAAAATCTTATCAGCTGAATTATCAAACCAAGATCCGTCAAGTTCGGACAATGACCCAACTAAATATATTTCCCAGTTAGCTCAATTTACTTCACTGGAGCAAATGGCTAATTTAAATGGTACAATGTCCTTAAATTCAGCTTCTTCCCTTATTGGAAAAAATGTTACCCTTAATGTTCAGGATTCAAACGGAATCAATTACAGTGGTGTAGTAAAAAGCGCAAATAAAAATGGTGATAGTATTTCATTAAAAGTTCAGGTTACGGAAAATGGTAAATCGGTTGTAAAGGCCTTTGACTTTAACAAACTTATAAATGTCAATGCTTCAGATTATGACCCGTCACTTGATGAGGATTCATCTTCTAATAATACAAGCAGTAATACGTGATACGCATGGGGTACAGAGTAGTAAATGGTAAGTTGTACCAGGTAGGCTTACCCTTAGATTATGATTATAATTCAAGCACAAAACCTCAGAAGAAAACTGGAGAGTCTTTTGCAGAGGTTTTAAAAAAGAGTATAAACAGTAAGGAACAATTTGCAATGTCCAATCATGCTGTCGATAGATTAACAGCAAGAAACATAAGTTTTGATGAAAATGATATGAAAAAAATAAATGATGCTATTAATAAGGCAGAGCAAAAGGGTTGTAATGAATCAGTGATATTTTATAAGGATACTGCATTAGTAACCAGTATAAAAAATAGAACTGTTATTACAGTAGTGGACAAGGACAGTGCTAAAGGGAATATATTTACAAACATAGATAGTGTAGTAATATTGTAAGGCTGGACCTTTCAGAGGGAGTCTTATCCTGTGGAGCGAAAGAAGCAGAGATAGTTATTGCACATCAATATAAAAAATCGTTGAGATAAAAAATTGGAGGGTAAAACATGAGAGATTTATATTCAGGTATTTCAGGGATGCAAGCTAACCAAACTAAACTAGACGTTATCGGTAATAATATAGCAAACTCCCAAACTACGGCATTCAAATCATCAAGAGTTCGTTTTGAAGATATGTTAAGTCAAACTGTAAATAATGCAGGGGCTCCTACTGTCAATCAGGGTGGAACCAATGCCGCGCAAATAGGACTTGGTACTCAAGTTGCAGGTATTGATACAGTAACCAAGCAAGGTAATATGCAGCCTACAAGCAGAAGTTTAGATGTGGCTATAGATGGTGATGGCTATTTTGTTGTTGGAAAAGGACCATCTGTATTCCAAGACAACACTATAAACATAAATCAACAAGCAGGTACTCACAATGCAGATACCACTTCTTTAACAAAGTCTGGAGTAGCACTAAGTTACGGCAGAGATGGTGCCTTTACATTAGATAGCGAAGGAAATCTTTTAAATTCTGATGGATATAGAATAATGGGTTATTCACTATCCAATGATGATACTTCCATGGCTCCAACAGAAAAAGAACCTCAGGTAGTTAATCTTAGAGGATTTAAGGTTCAATTTGGACCAGGGTCACAGTTAAATGGATATAAAGTTATTCTAGGAACTGTAGGTGCAGGTACAGTTGCTTCAGCTTCTGTGGATAAAGCAAATAAAGTAATTACATTAAATGGTGATTTCGCATCTGACAACGGTATAAGCTCTGATGCAGCACAAAAGGCTATAAATAATGCTTTATCTCAAGCGGGTATAGGACAAACTGCTATTGTAAATGGTACTGCAACGCAAATTACTGGAATAACTTCTAATGACAAGATTAGCGGTGGTACAGATGATACCGCTCCAGGAGATGTTTCACTTGCTGGATTTAATTTCTCCTTTGGAAAAGGAAATGTATTAAATGGATATAGTATCAAATTGGGAGACATTAGTCCAGGACAAAGCCCAGCACTCTCAGCTACTGTAGATACTACTAATAATGTTATAACAATAAATGGTGATTTTGACGATGCTAACATGGTAACTGCTGATGCACTTCAGAAGGTTATAAATAATGCAACAAATCTACCTGCTGGAGCTCAAATTACAGTAACAGGTTCGCCAATTAGCTTTCTTCCATCAGATACTATAAGCGGTGGAAAAGATGCAGTGGCTCCATCACCTTCCACATATGTTGTAGGTGGATTGACTATTACCCCTGGAAAAACATCAGTGATTAATAACTATAGCGTAGATGTTAAAAACGATACTTCATTACCAATGAATACCAGTTCTATATCTGCAAGTAATGGTAAGATAACTATATCCTACAACGGAAATCCTGCAGATATTCAAACTAATTTTAACAATTATTTTGGACTTACAGGAGCTCAAGCAGCTACAATTACTGGAACTCCAGCAAATGGTACTAATTCACAGGTTTTCTCAGGTGGTGCTGACCAAAGTAATAAAGCAAGTGTTAACTATAAGGGTATGAACTTTAGTTTTACTTTTCCAAATACTGCAACCACTTTTGAATCACTTAATAATTATACTATAGTTTACGGAGATATTACTAATGGAACTGGAAGTGCTACGGTTGATTCAACTAAGCGTATTATAAAAATAAGTGGTGATTTCACTAATCCTGGTGCGATTGATAAAAATCAAATTGCAACTGATATTCAAAACGGACTTAATGCTGCTGGTATTACCTTACAATCTGTTAGTGTAACTGGAACGCCAGCTATGATTTCTAACGCAAATTCAGATACAGTTGCTGGTGGAACAACTGCTGCCTCACCTGGTGGTTTTGATGTTGCGGGATATCATTTTTCTTTCGCAACAGGTACAGAATTAAATGGTTATACAGTTCAGCTAGGAACAGTAGCAGCTGGTACGCCAACCTCAGCTACAGTAGATGAAGCTAGTAAAAGAATAATAATCAATGGAGATTTTGTAACTCCTGGCGTAGTAGTAGATCCAGCTCAAATTAAATCAAAAATTAATACTGCTCTCGCTGCAAAGGGAATTAATCAAACAGTAAATGCTTCACAAAATTCTCCATTAACTATTAACAATACCGCATCAGAACTTGTAGCAGGGGGTACTCCTGTTCAGAGTGTTGATAATGATGGAGTAATTAATTTCGTAGATGGAACTAAGACAATGAACTCCTTTGACACTAGCCTAAAGAGTCTAAGAATTCCTGATAAGGTTCATGACGCAACTACAGGTAAGGATTTAAGAGTAACAAATTTTACTATTAGTAAAGACGGTATCATTACTGCTACTTTAGAGGACGGCAGGGTTGCAGCTCTAGGACAGATTTCTATGGCTACTTTCAAAAATCCTGCGGGCTTGACTAAGACAGGAAAGAACATGTATGATATGTCTGTAAACTCTGGTGATGCAACCTTTAGATCAGGTATAGGAACTTTAGGTGAAGATAATAGTAAGGGTTATGGAGATATGTCACAAGGTATGCTTGAAATGTCAAATGTGGATTTAGCTGAACAATTTACTGACATGATTGTTGCCAGCAGAGCATTCCAAGCAAATAGTAAAACTATAACAACTGGTGATGAAATACTTCAGGATATAATTAATCTTAAGAGATAATCTGCATTAATGCTTTGAATTTTATATGTTTCTAAATCGGCTCCTTGGAGTCGGTTTAGAAACTAAGTTTTAAAATGGAATAATTCTTAAATTATTTAGGGTAAAATAGAAACTTATAAGAAATCAGGAGAAAAAATTCTGTATAAATTATATAATATTTATGTTATATTACTACCACAGGAGATAGCGCCGTAAAGATGGGTGGAGGTATTTAAAATGATAAAACTCACAGGTTTAAATCAGGCTGAGTTTGTAATAAATGCAGATCATATTGAAAAATTAGAAGAGGTACCAGAAACAGTGATAACACTAGATAACGGTAAAAAGTACCTTGTTCAGGAATCAGTAGATGAAGTGATACAGCTTGTTATTGATTATAAACGCAGGATATTTGCTTTGGGTATTAATGGTAATGGGAAATAATAATTGAGAATAGTATTAGCTTTTTAAAGGAGGATACATACAAAAATGAGCGAAAAAAAGAAAGAAAAGAAAGAAGGTAAAAAAGGCGGACTGATTGTTATCATACTTTTGGCATTGATGATAGTTATGTTTGCTAGTTTTCTATTTTATTTCTTCTTTATTTATAAAGGAAAAGCTTCAGGTACTTCAGGTAATATTAAAGAAGTAACTACTGTCGCAGCACTAGAAGAGCAAACTTCATCACTAGATGAAACTATAGTTAATTTATCAGATACTGATGCACAAAGATTCTTAAAGGTAACAGTGTCAGTTGGCTATAGTTCAAGTAATAGTAAGTTAAAGGATGAAATTGAAAAAGAAAAGAAGGCTATTATACGCGATGCTATAATTTCTATCTTAAGAGACAAAAAGGCAGCGGATTTTACTGATAAAGGGGTTCAGGATATTAAAAGACAAATTATAGATAGAGTAAACCCTACACTTAAGAATGGTAAAATAACTAGTGTCTATTTTTCGGACTTATTAGTCCAATAGAAAGGATAAAAATATGGATGAAACGCTTGTATCTTTTATAATAAAGATTATTGTATTTTTACCTTTTGTAATACTGCTTATATATTTATCACTGAAATATGGTGGTGGTAAACTGCAAAGTATTCAAAATGGTAAGCATATTAAGATTCTTGAACGTGTTCCCTTATCTAAAGAAAATGCATTATTCACTGTCAAGATTGGAGAAAAGGGATATGTAATTTCAAGTACAAGCAGTAAGGTTGAAATACTTCTAGATGTAGG
Source organism: Bacillota bacterium (assembly GCA_030706015.1). GTDB lineage: Bacteria > Bacillota > Clostridia > Clostridiales > Clostridiaceae > JAUZPI01. The sequence continues at coordinate 107,510 of JAUZPI010000003.1, read as the reverse complement.
TGAGGATGAGCTTAGTAAAATACAACAAACCACAGCTGTTCCTCAGTATAAGGATTTAAATGAAATGTATCAAAAGATAACGGAGAAGCTAAAGATGAGAAAGGGAGGTAATCATGAATAAAAAGAAGTTTATTTTACCCGTTTTAATGTTTATATGCTTATTGTTTGTCATGGGTACCTCTGTTAAAGCTGCACCTGCCAGTACAACAACTATGCCTATACCAAATATTAATGTTTCTATAAATGGTGATACGGCTAATAGTCCGAAACAATATGTTGACAATATAAAGATGCTTATATTGCTAACTGTACTAACATTATTGCCATCCATAATAATAATGATGACAAGCTTTACAAGAATTATTATTGTATTTGGCTTTTTAAGAAATGCATTGGGAACTCAGCAAACACCGCCAAATCAAGTACTTATTGGATTATCAATATTTTTGACAGTATTTATTATGGCACCAACTTATAACGAGATAAATAAGAATGCTATTCAGCCTTATGTAAATAATACAATAAGTCAAGATCAAGCTATTGAAGAGGGGGCCAAGCCTCTAAGACAATTTATGCTTAAACAAACCAGACAGAAGGATCTAAAATTATTTGTTGACCAGGCAAAACTTGATGGAAAAGTAACAAAAGATAATGTTCCACTTTATGTGGTAGTACCGGCATTTACAATCAGCGAATTAAAAACAGCCTTTACTATAGGTTTTCTTTTGTATGTACCATTTCTAATAATTGACTTTGTTGTTTCTTCTGTACTTATGTCAATGGGTATGATGATGGTTCCGCCAGTTATGATTTCTCTACCATTTAAGATTTTATTATTTGTTATGGTTGACGGATGGTATATGATAGTAAGTTCACTGATTAAGAGTTTTCATGTAACCTAATGATATGAGGTGAAAAATATGAGCGAAAACATGGTAATTAAAGTTTTAAATGATGCAATTAATACTGGTATAATGCTTGCAGCACCAATACTTATAGTGTCATTAGTGGTAGGTCTGCTAATAAGTATTTTTCAGGCTACCACTCAAATACAAGAACAGACATTGACCTTTGTTCCAAAGTTGATAGCAGTAGCATTAGTGGGCATTTTAGCAAGTACATGGATGCTGCACACTATGACTGGATTGACAAATAGGATATTCGAAATGATTACAAATATAACAAACTAATTTTAACCTATTAGGTGGGATAAAATGATGGATACGGCATATTATACAGCTTTTATACTTGTTTTGCTTAGAATCACCTGTTTCTTTCTGGCTTTACAGGTATTTTTCCCTAAGGGGATGCCAAATACAGCAAAAATAGGTTTTACTGTATTGCTTAGCTATATACTTCTTCCAGGATTGAACTATTCGAGCGTAACAAGTTATACAAACACAATGGTTTTTATTGGATATTGTTTTTCAGAAATTATTACTGGTCTTTTAATGGGATTTATAACCAACTTATGTTTTATATCAGCAAGAGTTGCTGGTCAATTTATGGACATTCAGATTGGTTTTGGAATGATTTCTATGTATGATCCTAACACTAATAGTAATACAACATTTTTAGAAAGAATTTTAGAGCTTTTTAGTGTTGTAATTTTCTTCGCTATAGATGGACATCATATGTTAATTAAATCATTAAGTGAAAGTTTTAATGTAATAGGATTAGGTAAGTTTATATTAAACCAGGATACTGCAATGTTAGTTATTAATGCATTTATTCAGTTTTTTGCAATTGGTATTAAAATAGCTCTTCCGATTATTTTAGTACTTGTAATTACAGACATAGTTATGGGTCTCGTGGCTAGAACAGTGCCTCAGTTAAATTTAATGATTCTAAGTATGCCTGTTAAAATAATGCTTGGACTTACTTGTTTTTCTTTAGCATTTCCACTAACACTTAAGCTTTTAATTTACGGCTTTGGATTAATTCCAGATGTATTTAAAGGCTTATATAAGGTATTACCCTTAATAATAATATTTGCTTCTGAGGAAAAAACAGAAGAAGCAACTCCGAAGAAGAAGAGTGAGGCTAGAAAAAAAGGTCAAGTTGCTAGGAGTAAGGACGTTAGTTTATCGCTTACACTATTAACATCGACTTTAGTTGTTGCAACTTTAGGGGTATTTTTATTCAATAATATGAAATCAATGCTAATTACTTATTTCGGTAATTACTTAAATATAAATTCAGATTTAAGTTTTAATCAAGTTAACAATCTATTGCTTTTTAGTGTCCTTAGAATTGGATTCATATTTCTTTGCTTTGCAGTTCCAATTATGGTTGTGGGTGTAGTAGCTAATTTTATTCAAACTGGTTTTATCTTAACTGGAGAGCCATTAAAACCTGATTTAAAAAAATTGAACCCTATAAATGGATTCAAAAGAATATTTTCAATGCGAACCGCGGTTGATCAGGTGAAAAATCTTGCTGTGGTAATAACTGTAGGGGTTGTGGGCTATAGTTTTGTAAAATCAAACTTTACCAATGTCATGATGATGAGTACTTTGGAATTTACCTCTTTGCCAGTGGTTTTTAAAGGGTTAATACAAAATATCTTAGCAAGAGTAACTTTAGTTGTTTTAGCAATTTCACTTGCAGATTATATTTATCAAAGATATCAATATAATAAAGACTTGAGAATGACAAAGCAAGAAATAAAAGAAGAATATAAACAAGACGAAGGAAATCCTGAAATTAAATCAAAACGTAGACAAAAGATGAGAGAACTATCTACGAGAAGAATGATGCAGAATGTACCCAATGCAACAGTTGTTGTTACAAATCCAACTCATATTGCGGTAGCTTTAAAATATGAGCAGGGGGAAAATAGCTCACCAGTGGTGGTAGCTAAAGGTGCTGATCAAGTAGCTATAAAAATCAAAGAAATTGCTAAGGATAGTGAGATTCCAATTATAGAAAATAAACCGTTAGCTAGATTAATTTATAAAGAAGTAGAAATAGACCAAGAGATACCAGTAGATATGTATGAAGCAGTAGCTGAGATATTAGCCTTGGTATATAAAATGAAAAAACGTAAGTAAAGGGTGAGAGAAATTGGTTGAGAACAGTAAAAAAAGATTTAAATTACGTGACAACTGGGATATTTTAATTGCATTTGGAGTAATGGCTATAGTTCTTATGATTATTATTCCTCTTCCCACATTTATGATAGATATACTTATTGCACTGAATATAACTTTAGCAGTTGTGATTATTGTATTAACAATGTTTACTACAGAAGTGCTGCAGTTTTCAGTATTTCCAACCTTGCTTTTAATAACAACGCTGTTTAGACTGGGGCTGAATATTTCATCTACTAGACAGATATTAAGTCAGGGATATGCTGGAGAGATAATTAATGCCTTCGGTAGTTTCGTAGTGGGTGGAAATTACGTTGTAGGTATTATTATATTTTTAATCATTATAATTATTCAGTTCGTTGTTATTACTAATGGTGCCGGAAGAGTAGCAGAAGTGTCTGCAAGATTTACTTTAGATGCTATGCCAGGAAAACAGATGAGTATTGACGCAGATTTAAATGCAGGACTTATTGACGATGCTGAAGCAAAAAACAGAAGAAGAAAGCTGCAACAAGAAGCGGAATTCTATGGCTCTATGGATGGTGCATCTAAGTTCGTCAAGGGAGATGCTATCGCAGGCATCATAATAGTTTTTATAAATATTATTGGTGGTATAATTATAGGAGCTTTAATGCTTAATATGGGTATTTCTCAAGCTGCTCAGACTTATGTAAGGTTAACTATAGGTGACGGATTGGTAAGTCAAATACCAGCCTTATTGATCTCTATAGCTACAGGTATTTTGGTAACTCGTTCTGGAAATGATGAGAATCTAGGAACTCAGGTTATGGAACAAATGACTGGGTATCCTAAAGTTATCGCTATAGCATCTGTACTATTATTTTTCCTAGGACTCATACCTGGGCTGCCTCATATAGTTTTTATAGTTTTATCAGCTGCTACTGGTGTTAGTGCGTTTTTCTTATTTAAAGATGAGAAAAGCAAAATGTTAGAAGAAATAGAAATACAAAATAATGAGATAATTGAAACAGAAAGAAGAGAGCCAGAGAATGTTATGGAGCTAATTTCTGTTGAACCAATGGAGATAGAAATAGGTTATGGACTTATTCCTTTAGCAGATGAAAGTTCAGATGGAGATCTTCTTCAGAGAATCGCTTCTGTACGTAGACAATGTGCTATTGAAATGGGTATAGTTGTACAACCAATCAGAATAAGAGATAATCTTCAACTTAAGACAAATGAATATGTGGTTAAGATTCGTGGAACAGTTATAGCTAAAGGTGAGCTTATGCCAACTATGTTATTATGCATGGATCCAAGTGGTGAAGATGTAAGTATTGCAGGTATAAAAACTGTGGAACCAACCTTTGGACTTGTAGCCTTTTGGATAAATAAGGATCAAAGAGAGGATGCGGAGATAAAAGGACTTACTGTAGTAGATCCTACTACGGTCATGGTTACACATTTAACTGAAACTATTAAGAGTCATGCATATGAACTTTTAGGGAGACAAGAGGTTAAATCAATAATAGATTCTATGAAGGAAAAATACAGTGCAGTTGTAGAAGAATTAATACCTGATTTAATGACCATTGGTGAAGTACAGAAGGTACTTCAAGGATTATTAAAGGAAAAAGTGCCAATTAAGGATATGGTCAGCATACTAGAATGTTTAGCTGACAATTCTAGAAATACAAAGGATATTGAACTTCTCACTGAGTATGTTAGAATAGCATTAGGAAGAACAATATGCAACTCTATGGTGGATGAAAATAATACAATAACTGTAGCAACACTATCACCAGAAGTTGAAACATTAATTGCAAATAATATTCAAAAATCACCGCAGGGATCTTTTCCAGCAATTGATCCTGACACAACTGGTAGTATATTAGCATCTATAAAGCATGTACTGGATACAGTGTATTTTTACGAAAATCAAGCAGCGTTATTGGTTTCTCCAAAGATTAGACCAGCGGTTCGTAAGCTGTTAGAAATGGTCTTTCCTAATGTGAACGTAATTTCCTTAAATGAGATACCTAACGATGTTCAGATAAATACTGAAGGAGTTGTGAGCATACAATGATTATTAAGAAGTACGTAGTAAATAATATGAATGAGGCTATGACTCGCATCAGATATGAACTGGGAAGTGATGCAATTATTATAAGCCAAAGAAAGATAAGAAAATCAGGAATTGTAGGTTTCTTTTCAAAAAAGGTTCTAGAGGTTACTGCAGCTTTAGATAATAGTAATAATAAAAAGAGCAAAGAAAATAAAGATACAATGAAGGATAGTCTTGAAGCATTAAAAAAAGTAATGAATGTAAATGAAACTCGCCCTATTCAGCCAATAGCTGGAAAGGACGAGCTATCATATAGAAGTGAAAAGGATAACAAGGAAATTACTAAGAAAAATGAGGTTCTTTTATCTGAGAAAGTTGAAGAATTTAAAATATCAGCAGACAACGATGTACTAAAGGAAATGCAGGAAATGAAAAAACTCTTAAACAACATGGCAAAAGGAGTTCAAGTTGAGGAAAAGAGTGAACTAGAACTAAGTCTTGAAAAAAGTGATTTGGATAAGGAATTAATCAAAGAAGTTATAAATAAAATTAAAGAGGATATGGGTTCTGAAGAAGAGGAACAAAAGATTTTAAATGTAATCAAAGACTATGTAGAGGTTGCTGATTTTAATCCTGAGGGAACTATAGTGTTAGTTGGACCAACAGGAGTAGGAAAAACTACAACCATTGCAAAGCTAGCTGGGAGACTTTCTTTAATTGAGAAGAAGCAGGTCGGACTTATCACTATCGATACCTATAGAATTGGAGCTGTGGAGCAGCTTAAGACCTATGCGGATATTATGGGTATTCCTTTTAAAGTTGTTTTAACTATAAAAGAAATGGACCAAGCTATTGAAAGTATGAAGGACTGTGATGTTATACTTATAGATACAACAGGAAGAAGCAGTAAAAATAAAATGCAGATTTCTGAACTTCGAGCTTTTGTAGATAAGGCAAATACAGATAATATTCATTTAGTTATGAGCTGCACAACTAAAAATACAGATATTCCAGCTATAGTAGATGGATATAGTGTTTTAAATTATAACAACGTGATTATTACTAAACTTGATGAAACTACTACCTATGGTTCAGTGCTAAATATCCTCAATGCAGCAAAAAAACCTTTGAGCTATGTGACTACAGGTCAAAATGTTCCAGATGATATTAAAAAGCTTACAGTATCGGAAGTATCTAAACTTGTAATAGGAGAGGATAATATATGTTAGACCAAGCATATAGATTAAGACAAATGGCAACTGAGGGGGGACCCGCCGAAACTGAAACTGATAAGCCAAAGATAATTACAGTTACCTCTGGAAAGGGAGGAGTAGGTAAGAGTAATTTCGTAGTAAATTTATCTATAACTCTTCAAAAGATGGGGAAAAAAGTACTTATATTTGATGCTGACGTGGGAATGGGAAATGATGATGTACTTATGGGTTTCTTACCAAAGTACAATGTTTTTGATATAATATTTAATGGAAAAGAAATTGATGATATTATTATGACAGGACCCTTTGGAGTAAAACTTTTACCAGGAGGTTCTGGTATTACTAAGATAAGCGAATTAACAAATACTCAAAGAAATAAATTTATTGACAAGTTATCAAACCTCACAGGTTTTGATTATATAATCATGGATACTGGTGCAGGAATAAACAGAAGCGTTCTTGGATTTATCGCCAGCTGTGAGGAGTTAATAATTATAACTACCCCTGAGCCAACTGCTCTTATGGATGCCTATAGTTTGGTTAAAGCAGTTAATCATTTTAAGCTGAAGACTAGCGCTAAGGTGGTTATAAATAGGGCCATGGATGAAAAAGAAGGACAAGAAACCTTCAATAAGTTTAAAGGAGCAGTTACTAATTTTTTAAAGCTAAATGTTGATTATTTAGGCAGCATATCAGAAGATAAAAAATTGGTTCAATCTGTAAGGAATCAACAGCCATTTGTAATTGCTCACCCAAACTGTGATGCATCAAAGGATATATCAAAGATTGCAAAAAACATTATTGGCACTATGTCAGAAAGTAAAGGAGTTGGCATTCAGGGATTATTTAATAAGATCTTTAACATTTTTTCGTAAGGAGTTGTAACTATGGCAAATATTGGACTCAATGTTAATTCTAAATGTGAAGTAATATGGGAAGACAGTGTGTATAAAAGCAATGTTCAGGATATTAATGAAGAACATATAGGCATTAGTATACCTGTAAACAATGGCGAATATGCAACACTAAAAAAAGGGGATAATGTTGAGGTTTATTACTATGACGAGAGAACAGTTTATAAGTTTGAAACAGAGGTCATTGGAAGAAAAATCGAAGGAGTAGCTATTGTTCTGTTAGCCCATCCAACTTCCGTTAAGAAAATTCAACGTAGAAGGTTTGTTAGGGTAAGTGTTTTACAAAAAATGAGCTATGTTAAAATTAAAAAGGGTCTGTCAGAAAAGGACATAGAGAAGGTAAGCAGGGCAAAAGAAGTGTTTAAAGAAGCTACTGTGCTAGATTTAAGTGGCAGCGGTATGAGAATGCGAACTTTAGAACAAATGGCAAACGGGGATGTTCTTTTAGTTAAATTACCAGTTAAAGATGATGAAGTAATACTTGTATGTAATGTAGTAAGAGCTATTAAAGATAGTGATAAACAGTATAATTGTGGTTTGGATTTTGAGAAATTAGATGAAGGTACTAGAGAGAAAATTATTAGTTACGTGTTTGAAATTATGCGTATACAGATGAAAAGAGGTTTAAAGGGGGACTAAACTATGGCAATAGCCAAAAATATTGATGTTAAAGAGGAAATCGTAAAAAAGTATATACCTCTAGTTAAGTATATAGCCTCAAGAGTTATAATTGGAAAAAGTAGATATATAGAGTACGAAGACCTAGTAAGTTACGGCATGATTGGTCTTATGGATGCAATAAATAAATATGATGATAGTAAGGGTATGAAGTTTTCAACATACTCCTCCATAAGAATAAAAGGCGCTATGATAGATGAACTTAGAAAAAATAGTCCCATTTCCAAGGGGGCTATGGATAAGCTTAATAGGTATAATATGGTTATAGAAAAGCTTCAAAAAGATCTTTTAAGAGAGCCTTCTGTTGAAGAGATCGCTGCTGAGTTAAATGTAAGTTTAGAAGAAGTTGCTGAAATAGAAGGATATATTAACTATATTTCTGTAGTGTCATTAGAAGAATTAATATTTTCTGAGGATGACGATATGCCTCTTATAGGAACAATAGAAGATGAAAATAGTCCTAGCCCTGAAAAAAGTCTTGAAGAAAAAGAGAAAATCGAATATCTTACAAAGGCTATTGACACATTAAATGAAAAGGATAGAACTGTTCTATCACTATATTACTATGAAGGGCTTACATTAAAGCAAATCGGTAATGTATTAGGTGTTTCAGAGTCTAGAGTTTGCCAGTTGCATACAAGAGCGATATTACATTTGAGGAAGGCAATGCAAAAGTTGAAGTATGAACAACAAAATTAAATGGAGTTGATAAATAAATGACACCAATTATATTGTTTTGCATTGGGATTGCTCTTATTTTAGTAAATTATAGAGCGATTAAGAATGAAAAAAAGAATTTTAATAACGTATTAAATCATGCTTCAACTAACATAGATGAAGTAGATGTAATGATAGGTGATTTAAGACGAGAATTTTCTGAAACTATTCTTGAACTTCAGAAGGAAATTCAAAAGCTAAAAGAAGAAAATCATCATAAGTTGATGGAGAGTAATAATTCAGATTTACAAAATATTCACAGTTACAATAAAGATTTTCATGATTTTAACGAAAATAATGATATAATTAATAATATAAATAAAAATATAAACGCAGTTAATAACAGTAAAGTTCAAGAAATTAGTGAAGATATTAAAACAAATAAATTACGAAAACTTAAAACTAAGATAAATAAGGAAAAGTCTAGACCAAGTGAGAAGGAACCATCAACCCAAAACGAAAATGGCACAAAAGTAGATCAAGTGCAGAATATGTTGAGTGAAGGCCATTCTGTTGAAGAAATTGCTGAAAAACTTGATATAGGTAAGGGGGAGGTACTATTAGTAAAAGAATTATACAGGAAATAAGAGGAATGCTAAGTTTTCTAACGGATAAAAAAATACTTATTGGAATTGGGATAGGAATATTAATATCCACCATGTTGATGGCTGGTGTAAATATCAATTCTAATATGAGCAGGAGTGAGATTGAGCAGAAAGCTCAATCTTATGGAATGAAATATCCAACAGATATGAAAGTAATAAAATAACAGGGAAGTGATTATATGATAAGAAGCCTATATACTGCGGTTTCTGGTATGATAACACAAGAAGCTAAACAGGATGTTATTACTAATAATATGGCTAACGCAGGTACCGTAGGATATAAAGGGGATAATTTAGCAATAAAGCAATTTAAGGATGTTATGATAAGAAATTATGACACAGTTCAAAATGGAAAGCGTATAGGAAAAAATATAGGAAGTCTTTCTCTTGGAAGTGCAATAGATGACACGAATATTGATTTTACTCAGGGGGACATTCAAGACACTGGAAAAGATAATGATTTCGCGGTTGATGGTCCAGGTTTTTTTGTTGTACAGCGCAATAATGGAGTTAATACAAATCAATATTACACCAGAGATGGTCATTTTCATGTAAATATGCAAGGAAATTTAGTCAATGATAGTGGAGATCTTGTTATGGGAACAAATTTAGCCACTGGAGTTTCTGAACCTATAAATGTTGGTAACGGAAAACTAACTGCTGATGCATATGGTAATATTAGAGTGGATGGACAATTAAAGTATAAGATGCAGCTAGCAAATTTCAATGAGAATAATGCTAATAACCTATTAAAGGATTATAAGTCTCTTAAAAAAATAGGGGACAATCTTTATGAAGATACAGGTAACAACCTAGCATTATCAAATAATATTACAATAAGACAGGGATCCTTAGAGAAATCTAATGTAAATATTATTAATGAAATGGCAAACATGATGACCACCATGAGAAGCTTTGAAACAGATCAAAAGGTAGTTCAATCAATAGATGAGACTTTAGGTAAAACTGTTAACGATGTTGGCAAGGTATAATAATATTTATAGGTAGGTGAAAAATATGCTTAATATACTTTGGAATGGTAGAACTGCAATGAATGCGCAGCAAGATAGATTAGATTGTATATCAAATAATATTGCAAACATGGACACTGAAGGTTATAAAAGAGAAGACGTTTCCTTTGAAGATTTAGTACAAGATAGTCTTCAAAGAAAAGGATATCCTGAAACTAAAAATGATAACAGAATGCAGCAACCTTTTACTGGTACTGGTGTAAAAGCAACATCATGGCTAAGAGATAATTCCCAGGGTAATTTACAACAGACTAACACCAGCACTGATCTAGCCATTGATGGAGAAGGTTATTTTAGAGTTACTTTACCTGACGGTACCAAAGCTTATGAAAGAGGTGGAAGTTTTAACCTGGATAGTACTGGTTTATTAGTGGATAAAAATGGAAACAGGCTAGAAATTCAATATGACCAAGCTGCACTGAACTCTAATTTCGGTGGCAAGATTCCTGCACTAACTGAAAACAATTTTAAAGTAGACAACCAGGGGAATATAACAGTTGCAAGTGGAGATTCTTACATAACTGTAGGAAAAATTAATTTATTTAATGCTGTTGGAGGAGACACTCTTATGTCAGTAGGAAAAAATTTGTATGTACCAAAAACAGGAGCTCAAATATATCAAGTAACAAATGCTGACATATTACAAGGTTATTTAGAAAAATCAAACGTTGATATGAGTAAAGAAATGACTGATATGATAATGGCTCAAAGAAATTTTGAGATGAGTTCAAAAGCCCTTAAGACCGGAGATGACATGTGGGGCATTGTAAACAACATGAGAGGCAAGTAATCAAATTATCTCTCTCGACCTCAGGTCGAGCCTTCATTCATTAACCTATGTGGGGAGAACTGTGATTAAAACAGTTCTCTCTTTTTATTGTGTTATCAGTAATCAAATTAACATTCTATCTATACCATAGATCTGGCTTCTATTCAATATAAAACAAAGCATGCAGCCTTGGGCCGCATGCTTTGTTTCTATTCTTTTAATGATTCAATAGCTGCTGTAAGAGGCGGTATAACTTGTTTCTTTCTTGAAAGAACACCAGGAACATAAATATCGTCACCAGTTAAAGTAACATTAAATGCCTTATTTACGATTTCCTTGTTTTTACCTACAGCAATTATTTGTGATCCGCCTTTTATAATATCTGTTAAAAGCAGAAGAATAAGATTGAAGTTTTCTTTTTCTGCTTTTTCTTGCATAAAGGATATCATTTCAGCTTTCATAGGTTCAAAACCTTCAATATCCATAGTACCAACCTGAGAAACACCAACCTTGTATTCATCAATATTGAATACTTTGTAATCTTGGTTGAATATTTCTGTGATTGTTCTGCCAGTTAAAGAAGTACCTGCTTTAAACATTTCTGTAGCAAATGCTTCAGGATCAATTCCTGCAATTTCTGCAAGTCTCTTTAATATCATTTTGTCAGTATCAGTTGATGTTGGAGATCTGAATAATAATGTATCTGAAATTATAGCACCACAAAGAATTCCAGCTATCTTTTTAGATGGTCTGATGCCATTTTCAAAGAACATAGAAGCAACTATTGTTGATGTACTTCCGACTGGTTCGTTTCTAAAGAAAATAGGATTACCAGTTTGTACAGCTGCTATTCTATGATGGTCAATTATTTCCATTACTTCTGCATCTTCTAAACCATCTACAGATTGAGTTCTCTCGTTATGATCCACTAAAACCACTTTCTTTTTATTTTGAGAAATTAAGTGGAAACGTGATACACTTCCTAAAACTTTACCATTCTTATCTATAACTGGGTATTGTCTAAATCTAGTTTTTTGCATTACTGCTTTTACATCTTCCACATGGTCTTGATTTGAAAAACTTATTAAATTATCTTTAGTCATTACATAGCTTACAGGAATACTTTGTACAATTAATCTTGCAGCAGTAAAGGTGTCATGAGGAGTAGAGATGATTGTACATCCCACTTCTTTTGCTTTATTTGCTATTTCATCATCTACAGTATGACTTCCAGCAACTATCATTAAAGAAGCACCAGCTTCAAGTATGATAGCTTGAGCATCCTTTCTGTCACCACAAATTACTATATCACCTTCTTCAATATGTTGTTCAGCACTGCTTGGTTGCATAGCTGCCACAACAATTTTGCCAGGGAATGCAGGATTTTCTTTGCTTTGATATATGATTTTAGCTGATAATGTATCTAATATATTTTCAATTGTTGTGTTACTTTTTGATAATATGTTGTTATCCCAAATATCCATATAGCTTGATGTTAAGTTAGAGATTGATGTTAAACCAACTAATGCACCCTTTTCATCTGTTACAGGAAGAGTTGTTAAGTTGTTTTTCTTCATTATCTGCCAAGCCATTTTTAATGAAATTTCAGGTGATATTGTTGAAACAGCATCATAAGTTAAATCAGCAACTCTAGCCTTTAAAGTTTCTACAAGATGTGGGGCTTCAACTCCAAAATAATCAAGTATAAAATTAGTTTCGCGACTTATTTCACCTAATCTTATAGGAACTGCTGGAACAGTACCTATTTTATTTTTAAGTTCCGCATATGCTACAGCAGCACATATGGAATCTGAATCCGGATTTTTATGACCGGTTACATATATAACATCCTTCATTTGAGTCGATTCCTCCTACTTTTTATAGTTTTTGGTCATTATATAGTATTTTTAGCCTTATATTTTATTTTATATGCTTATTTGTCAATTGTAAAGGAAAGAAAACGTATGCACACCCAATTATTTAATATAAATTGTACATTAATTCATATATTAATAACTCCCTATTACTTTAAGGCATAACTAAAAACATATTTTTTCATAATTGATATATATCTACTCATATATTAGTTAAGAGTAATAGATAAATACTTAGGAGGCTATAGATGATTAATGAAAAGATTTTGTCAAAGGGATTGTCTAAGGATGAGGCAGAACGTAGATTAAAAAAATATGGACTCAATCAAATGAAGAAAAAGAAAAAGATATCTCCTATAGCTATTTTCTTATCCCAATTCAATGATTTTATTGTCTGGGTATTAATAGGCGCAACTATTATTTCAGGATTTATGGGAGAGAAAGCAGATGCAATTACCATACTAATTATAATTGTTATGAACGCCATACTTGGTTTTGTTCAGGAGTTTAAAACAGAAAAATCCTTGGAGGCATTGAAAAAATTGGCCTCTCAAACAGCAAAGGTAATTAGAGATGGTAATGTTCAGGTTATAAATGCAGAATATCTAGTTCCAGGAGATTTAATCATTGTTGAAAGCGGAGACAGAGTACCAGCGGATTGCATTTTAATTGAGGATTCTAATTTTATGGTGGACGAGTCCTTATTAACTGGTGAATCTGTTGGAGTGGATAAAAGCAGTGCGGAAGGAAAAGACAGCAAAATATATATGGGAACAATTGTAGTAACAGGAAGAGGAGAGGCAAGAATTATTGAAACTGGAATGAATACGGAAATGGGTAAGATAGCTAACATGCTTCAAAATATAGAAGACGAAAAGACACCTTTAAAAGAGAAATTATCCTCTTTGGGCCAGGTTTTGGTGGTTCTGTGTATAGTTATTTGTATTGTAGTAACTTTGCTTGGAATAGCAAGAGGTCAGGACAAATATCAAATGTTTTTATTGGGGGTAAGTCTTGCTGTAGCAGCTATTCCTGAAGGTTTGGCAGCAATAGTTACAGTAGCTTTGGCATTAGGTGTTTCAAGGATGCTGAAAAGAAATGCATTAGTTAGAAAGCTGCCTGCGGTGGAGACTTTAGGATGTACGTCAATTATATGCAGCGATAAAACCGGAACTCTCACGCAGAATAGAATGACTGTTAAAGCCATATATTTTAATGATAGAATTGAGAATGAAGAGTATTATTATAATGAAAGAACAAATATTTTAAAAAAGGCTTTTACATACTGTAATGATTGCGATTTTGATTACAGGGAAAGCGATGTTCAAAAATGTTTATTTGGAGATCCTACAGAGACAGCTCTAATAAGGGCATTTTTTAGAAACAGTAGTGAAATAAAAGCCTTTCAAAATAGAAGTAAGAGAATAAGTGAAATACCTTTTGATTCTGATAGAAAAATGATGTCTGTATTGGTTAGAGAGACAGGAAGCGATAAGCCAGTTTGTTACGTAAAAGGTGCACCAGAAAGGGTCATTGAAAGATGTAAATACATTTATGTTAATGGGAAAGTAGAGCTGCTAACTTCAATATATAAATCAAAGGTATTAGCAGCAATAGAATCTATGTCAAAAAAAGCACTTAGATGTATAGCCGCAGCATATAAAAACAGTGGAGCTCTAAAGGGAGAGGGTTTAGAACGGGATTTGATATTTTTGGGTATAGCAGGAATGATAGATCCTCCTAGACTTGAAGTAAAGGATGCTGTACTTAAATGTAAGTCAGCAGGAATAAGACCTGTTATGATAACTGGAGATCATAAAAATACTGCCTTCGCTATAGGCTGCGAATTAAATATATGCAGTGATATGTCTCAGGTAATTACAGGTGAGGAATTGGATAAGCTTAATGATAAGGAATTGTCAAAAATAATAGATAATATTAAAGTATTTGCTAGAGTAAGTCCAAATCATAAACTGAGAATTGTAAAAACCTTTAAGAAGAAAAATCGCATCGTTGCTATGACTGGTGATGGTGTAAATGATGCACCAGCTGTGAAAGAAGCGGACATCGGTATTTCGATGGGTATTTCCGGTACAGATGTAACTAAAGAAGCATCCTCAATGATATTGCTTGATGATAATTTTTCAACAATTGTTGCTGCGGTGGAGGAGGGCAGGGTAATATATGATAACATTAGAAAGTTTATAAGATATTTATTATCCTGTAATTTGGGAGAGGTTCTTACAATGTTTCTTGCTTCCATATTTTATTTAGATACACCGCTGCTGCCAATACAAATATTATTAGTTAATTTAGCAACGGATGGCCTGCCAGCTATTGCTTTAGGGGTAGATCCACCAGATAAAGATATAATGAGACAGCAACCAAGGGATAAAAATGAAGGTATTTTTTCTAGAGGACTCAAGGAAAAGATACTGCTTAGGGGCTGCTTAATTGGTATATGTACTGTGCTTTCATTTTTAGTTGGCAGGTATTTCCATATGGGGTTAAAAGAATGCAGAACTATGGCATTAGGTACCTTAATAATGTCTCAGCTCCTTCATGTTTTTGAATGCAGGTCTGAAAAACATTCTATATTTGAGATAAAGCTATTTACTAATCCATATTTAGTGGCAGCTGTTGGATTTTCTATTACCATGCTTCTATGTGTCATATACGTTCCTTTTTTACAAGATATATTCCACACAGTAGCATTAACTGGTTTTCAATGGATAATAGTAGTGTTTTTCTCTGGTTTTATATCCCTGGTTAACAGTTTGTATTTATACGTAAGCAAGTAAAAAAATGCAGTGAATTTCTTAATTGAAATTTACTGCATTATATTTATTTCATTCTTCTAACCTGCTTAATTTGTTTAACCTGTTTTTCTTTTCCTTCAATATTAACAAGGTCTTTTTTAGTAGTCATATTCATAATGTTCATAATCTCAATAGCTTCTTTTACGTCGGAATTCTTTTTGCGTTTTATTCCTTTAAGACCTTGAACGATTACTAGATTACCTTGATTTATAGTCATAAATTCAGGCTTCTTAAACCATTTATTTCTACTATAAACACATTTAACTACTGTTTTACTTCT
Source organism: Bacillota bacterium (assembly GCA_030706015.1). GTDB lineage: Bacteria > Bacillota > Clostridia > Clostridiales > Clostridiaceae > JAUZPI01. The sequence goes on along the minus strand of JAUZPI010000003.1, from coordinate 91,491 downwards.
ATCTGGCTTGATTAGTAAAGTAGCGGTTAATTTATGGAAAATCCACAAAATAGTTTTTTCTTCAATCTTTACTGAAATAACATTACCTTGAACTTGTGTAATTCTATCACCATTCTTCTTCATGAAATTATCCTGAAGAGATTTAACCATTTTCTCTTTAAAACTCATATAAAAAACTCCTTTTCAGCATGTTTATTATTGTATCGTTAATTAAGTAAATTATACGATTTGTTTATATCATTCTAACTTGCAATTAGCAGGTTTATTATATCATAATATGTTATTTTTTAGTATAGTAAATTTAAAATTTTATTTTGGTTATTAATGAATTTTAGGGAGGATTACATTTTGCATGAACTGCCAATAACCCAGAGTATTATAAGAATATGCTGTCAGGAGGCTGAAAAAAGAAATATCGATAAGGTTAAGGCAATAAAATTAAGTGTAGGGGAAATGGCACCGGTAATTCCTGAGAGTATACAGTATTATTATGATATTATGACAAAAGGTACAAGAATCGAAGGTGCTAAATTGGTTATAACTATTATTCCTATAATTATAAAGTGTTTGGATTGCAATAATGAATTTAATTTAAATTTTAGCCAGTATAAATGCAATGTATGCTCAAGTAAAAATATATTGGTAACATCGGGTACAGAACTTATAATTGATGATTTAGAATTATATATGTAATGTATCTGTAATAGAAGCAGATATAGCGGGTAAAATAGATGCAGAAATAAAAAGTTTATATTTAACAGTAAGATTATAGATTTTTGGTATAATTTGCATTAATATAATAATATAAAATACACATGTAAAGGTGGTGGAAAACTGATAATAATCAGTTTGTAATATGAAAAAACAAGAATTGGCAAGGATGATTGATCATACAATATTAAAACCCGAAGCAAGTATAAATGATATTAAAAACTTATGCCGTGAAGCAATTGAACATAATTTTATATCTGTATGTGTTAATCCTGTTAATGTAGGGCTGGCATCAGAACTATTAAAAGGCAGCAAAGTAAAGGTATGTACTGTTGTAGGTTTTCCTTTAGGAGCCTCAACTATATCTTCAAAAGTTTTTGAAACAGAGGATGCTATAGGAAATGGTGCATCAGAAATTGATATGGTTATTAATGTAGGCAGATTAAAGGATAAGGACTATGAGTTTGTTAAGAAAGATATTAATGCTGTTGTAGAGGCATGTGGTGGAAGAGCTTTAACAAAAGTTATAATAGAAACATGTCTTCTAAGCAATGAGGAAAAAATTACAGCATGCAAAATAGCTAAAGAGGCAGGTGCTGATTTTGTAAAAACATCAACAGGTTTTTCTAGCGGCGGAGCAAAGGTAGAAGATATTAAGTTAATGAGGGAAATCGTTGGAATGGAAATGGGTGTAAAGGCATCTGGAGGAGTAAGAACTTACGAAGATGCAAAAAAAATGATTGAGGCAGGAGCAAATAGAATAGGTGCTTCAGCTTCAATTGACATTATTAACTGTGCAGGGGAATAGCTATAAAACTGTATTTCTATAATTATAGAAGTACAGTTTTTTATTTTTTTGTTCCTAAATTCATTTTAAAAGAATATTAATATACTAAGTGTAGAAAGGGGGCTAATGGGTTATGCAGAGGGAAGCAGGTATAAACGAAATTGTTTATAATATAGATTTAGAAATTTCGCAGAGAGGTGCAGATAAACGTATTCCTGAATACGAACAGGTTTACGATAAAATTAGGGAAGCTTTTGAGATAGATAGATACGGGTATAATATTTATCTTATTGATCAATACTCTAAGGAAAAACTGGCTAATTTGATGGATTATACAACAGAATTATTAAAGCAGAAAAGTGCGCCTAAAGACATATGTTATGTAACTTGTGAGGATGATAAAGCCCCAAAATGCTTAATAATCTCAAGTGGAAAAGGCGAACTACTGAAAAATAAAATGCAGCAGTTAAAGAAAGAGTATTCAAATATTACCTTTGATTTTTATAATAGCCCAGTCAATAAGGAAAAAGAAACTATTCTAGAAAATCTGCAGAAAAATAAAAATGAACTGATTGGTGAGTTGGTAGATATTGCTAGTAAGGAAGGGTTTGAAATAAAGGCTACTCAGTATGGATTCAATTTTATTCCACTTAATAAAGGAGAATTGATGACAGAAACTGAGTATGATGTACTTAAGGCCGATGAGAAAGAAGTAATACTAGAAAAGATAAATAGACTTAAACAGCATGCAAAAGAACTACTTGACTTACTTCATGAAATGGAACGTAATGAGGTAATTAAGGTTAGAGAAATAATGAGAAAGTATTTTGATGAAGAAATGAAAAAAGAAAAAGAAGAAGTAGAGCATATTTTTAATGATGATAATGAAGTACTAAACTTTTTACTATCAATGTGTAAGAATATAGAAGAAAAATTAATAGAAAGTTATTCAACCAGCTATGATGAAGATGAGGAAACTATAACTAAAATTATAGATGCTTATGTCATAAATATATTAGTGGATAATAGTGCGCTTTCCTGCCCAAGAGTTTTATTTGAGGAAGATCCCAATGTGGCAAATTTATTAGGAAGTATAGATTATGAAAATCACAACGGAACATATGTTACGGATATAAATTTTATAAAGTCTGGATCAATGCTTAGGGCAAATGAGGGCTGTTTAATTATTAGAATAAATAGTTTATTAACAAACCCAGCTTCTTATTACTACCTAAAAAGATCTCTTATCAGTGAGAATGTGAAGCTGGATTATAATAGAGGATATCTTGAATTGCTTTCAATAAATGGTCTTCACCCAGAACCTGTTTCTATTAGAGAGAAAGTGATTTTAATTGGAGATTATGAGACCTATGATTTCCTATATAATTATGATGAGGACTTTAGAACATTATTTAAGGTAAAGGCTGAGTATAAACCAGTAGTTGATATAGATGATAGAAGTAAGATTTCATTAATTCAAGGGGTAGAACAAACATGCAGAGATCATAATTTGAAACCCGTGACAAAAGAGGCAATGAAACAAATAGCAAAGTTTCTTTCAAGAAAAGCAGAGCATAGAAATAAATTTTACTTTAGTAACGAGGAATTAAACAATTTGTTGATAAGAGCAGATAATCTTTCAAATGGAGGGGAATCAATAGAGGCAAATAATATTATCAGTGTAGCTTACAAAGAAGATATTATAGAAAAAGAAGTGAGAGAAGTTTATGGAAATAATAAGATACTTATTGATGTTAAGAAAGGACGTATTGGTCAGGTAAATGGACTATCTGTTATCGACAGTGGCTATTTTAGTTTTGGTAAACCTATTAGAATAACCTGCACCTGTTATAAGGGAGATGGAAATATTATAGATGTACAAAAAGAAAATCAGTTAAGTGGAAGTATACATTCAAAATCTATAAATATTTTAAAAGGCTGTATAAACGAGTTTATCGGTGGTTATGGAAGAATACCAGTAGATTTTCACCTTAGTTTCGAGCAGTTATATGGTAAAATAGAGGGAGATAGTGCATCTATTGCTGAAATAATTAGTATGATATCAGCACTAAGTAAGATACCCGTTAAACAAAATATTGCAGTAACAGGGTCTATCAATCAGTTCGGAGAGGTGCAGCCCATAGGGGGGGTTAATGAAAAAATAGAGGGTTTCTATAAAATATGTAACCTGATAGATAAAGCCACTGGAAAAGGAGTTTTAATTCCCGAAAGAAATATAGATAATATTATATTAAATGATGAGGTTGAAGGAGCTATAACTGCAGGGGATTTTCATATATATACAATGTCCAGCTTAAAGGACGCCATTAATATATTGATGGGAACAAAGACAATTGATGATAAAGCAGTACTTGCTGCAGTTAAAAAGGAAATAAGAAAATATTCATATAAAAGAAAAACTGAAATATAAAAAAGGTGTAAATTTACACCTTTTTTAGTTTATACGTTAAATCTAAAGTTAACTACATCGCCTTCCTGCATAACGTAATCTTTTCCTTCTAATCTGAATAACCCTTTTTCCTTAGCAGCAGCCTCTGAACCACATTCAACTAAAGCATCAAAGGAAACTATTTCTGCACGAATAAATCCTCTTTCTATGTCACTATGAATTTTACCAGCTGCTTGGGGAGCCTTTGTTCCGCATTTTATAGTCCAAGCTCTAATTTCTTGTTGACCAGCAGTTAAGAAGCTCATTAATCCAAGAAGCTTGTAGCTTTTGTGAACAAGCCTATCAAGTCCTGATTCTTCTAATCCGTATTCGTTAAGCATTTCTTGCGCTTCTTCATCACTTAGAGCAGAAAGCTGCTCTTCTAGGTTTGCGCAGATTGGAATAACTTCTGAATTTTCAACTGAAGCAAATTCTATAACCTTCTTAACCAAATCATTTTCAAAATTTCCTGACATAACATCGTCTTCTGAAATATTAGCTGCATATAGTACAGGCTTTGAAGAAATTAAAAACAGGCCGTTTACAAAAGATTGTTCATCGTCAGTAAATTCAAGAGTTCTTGCTGGTTTTCCAGCCTCTAATTGAGCCTTTATTCTTTCCATGATTTCCATCTCTTGCTTAGCTTTTTTATCTCCTGAACGAACTAATTTAATAGATTTCTCCATTCTTCTTTCTAGAGCTTCTATATCTGAAAATATTAATTCAAGGCTGATTGTTTCAATATCTCTAATTGGGTCTACGCTGCCGTCAACATGAACAATATTTTCGTCTTCAAAGCATCTAACCACATGCACTATGGCTGCTGATTCTCTTATATGAGATAAAAACTTATTACCTAAGCCTTCACCTTTACTTGCGCCTCTAACTAAACCAGCAATATCATAAAATTCTATGGAAGCATGAACTTTTTTCTTTGAATTATAAATCTTTTCTAAAACATCTAATCTTTTATCAGGCACACTTACTACTCCTACATTGGGTTCTATGGTACAAAATGGGTAGTTAGCTGATTCAGCTCCTGCCTTGGTGATTGCGTTAAACAGGGTACTTTTACCTACATTAGGTAAACCTACGATTCCTAATTTCATCTATGTACATTCCTTTCTAAACTGTAATCTTTTTAAATTATACATTACAAACCTCCTTATTTCAACAAACAAATGACCTCTCTCGACCTAAGGTCGAGCGTCCATTCATTAACCAATGCGGAGATAATAGTAACTAATAGCACGATATATTTACATATATATAAGCAGCTAATAAACTCTCTCCACCTCTCCCAATCTCAGATTGGGCTCCCATTTTGCAACTTTTTGAATTTTAATTAAAGTTACAGAGAAAATAATAAAAGGAGGTTTTGGTGAAATGAATGAAATCGTTATTATACAGGAAAAAAATAAGTTCAAGGATAATGCAGTAGGTGTTACCATTCCATTGAGTTTAGACGAAACAATTACAGATTATAATTTAATATCTCAAATATTAAAATTAGGATGTGAAAAATACAAAACTAGCAAAGAAATATGGACACATCTTCAAGATCTATATGGAGCGGCTTTTGAAATCCTGGTTTCTAAGATTGGAGAAAAGTTGGTTATTTGTTTTTATATTCAGTTTATAGAAAACAAATATGCTTTGTTTGGTGAAGATGTACTTAAAGAAGCGGTTAAGTTTCTTAATGAGATTATAAATAAACCATTAATAGTAAATAACAGGTTTAGAGAGGGATATTTTAATACAGAAAAAGAAAATCTAGAGGTTCTAATAAAATCAAGAGTTGATGATAAAGATGAATATGCTGTAGATAGGGCAATAGAATTATGCTGCGAAGGGGAGCCATATGCTTTATTTAGGCATGGGGATTTGGAGCGTTTAAGATTAATAAAAAATGAGGAACTTTGGCAGCTTTGGCAAAAAACATTAAAGCACAATAGTAAGACCTTTTACCTATGTGGTAATTTTGAAACCGCTTATTCAAAAAAATTAATAGATACATATTTTAATGAAGCGAATTATATTATTGAAAAAAATAGTTCTACCAATAAGGTACATGGAAAGATTACTTCAAAGGAAGTCATTGAACAAAGCAGGGTTAATCAAGGAAAGTTATGTATGTGCTATAGAACTAATGGAAACATAGTTGATGGTAGCTTTCCAGCTTTAGCTATATTAAATTCTTTGATTGGTGGAGGAATGCATTCTAAACTATTTAGAGAGGTTAGGGAGAAAAATGGCCTTGCATATTATTGTTATTCTTTTATAGATAAGTTTAAGGGCTTACTAGTAATTTCTGCGGGAATAGATTTTAATAATTATAGTAAAGCTAAGGATATAATCTTTAAGCAAATCCATAACATTAAGGTTGGAAAGATTTCTAAAGAAGAATTTAATAGCTCAAAAAATAATGTTATCAGTGGTTTAGAGAAAATTCAGGATTCTCAATTTATGCTTATAAATCATTTGTTTTCTCTAAAGACATATGGAATAAATATTAGTCTTGAAGAAATGATACAAATGATAAATAAGGTGAGTTTAGATCAAGTGGTTAATGCAGCAGCAAAGCTAGAACTAAACATAATATATTTTCTTAGGAATGAATAATAATTTCTCTATAAATTTTGCCTAAAGGAATGATGCTATATGAAAAACTATATTGATTTAGTAAATGAAGAATTATATATAAATGAAGTAAATGGATTAAAGATTTATATAATGCCTAAAAAAAAATATAAAAAGAAGACTGCAATGCTTACAGTAAAATATGGAGCCAATCATATTAAATTTTCTGTAGGCTTAGGGGAGATGAAAGATTATCCGTTGGGTATAGCTCATTTCTTAGAACACAAATTGTTTGAAGAAAAAGAGGGTAACATTTTTAATGAATTTGCAATACTGGGCACTTCCCCTAATGCCTATACAAATTCTAATGTAACCTGTTACCACTTTACCTGTACTGATTTTTTTCAAAAGAATCTGGAGCTGTTGATTAAATTTGTATTTCATCCTTATTTTAATGAAGAAAATGTGAAAAAGGAAAGAGAAATAATTGAGCAGGAGATAATAATGTATAACGATAATCCAAGTTTCCGAACATACATAAATGCTTTAGGGCTTATGTATGAAAAACATCCAGTTAAGAATGATGTAGCGGGAACAATTGAATCTATAAAAGAAATAACGCCAGAGCTTTTATATGAATGTTATCATGCCTTTTACACTCCACAAAATATGGTGCTAGTGATAACAGGAGATGTTAATGTAGAAGAAGTTCTAAGCTTATGTGATAGATTAATACCTAGGTCAAATGGAAAGCAAGCTGCTACCAAATATATTTTTTTGGATAATTCCAGCATATCAAAGTATGAAGTAAAAGAACAAATGAATATAAGTATACCAAATTTTGTGATTAGTTATAAGGATAGACTCCTCAGTACTTCAAAGAAAGAAATGTTTTTAAGAAAACTTTGTGGAGATATGCTTATTCATACTCTCTTTAGTAAAAGTTCAAGATTATATAATGATTTATATTCATCAGGATTAATAAATGATACTTTTGAGTATGAGTACGTGCATGAACATGATTATTCCTTCTTTATTTGCGATGGTGAAAGTAATAATCCAAGCAGAGTGGCAGAAGAAATAACCAAAAGTGTAGATTATTTTAGGAAACATGGGTTAGAACGAGAGGATTTTAACAGAAGTAAGAAAGTTTTATTAGGATATTATATAAGTAGATTTAATAGTATAGAAGCGCTTTCTTCTTTTCTAAATGACATAGCAGTTAATGAAATAGATATTTCTTTTTATTATGAATTACTAAAAAAAATCAAAATTGAGGATTTAAACAGAACTTTGGGAGAAATATTTACAGATAATGGTTGTGTTCTGTCTGTTGTTGAATAAAAAACCCTAAATATGGTACTTATTTTGATGGTATAGAGTAATCTTATTTAAAAAAATTTTTTAATTGCTTCTTCCAAAAGAGGATTTTTTATATTAATATAGAATATAGTAGTGTAAAGTGGTTTAAAGTGGTTTAAAGTGGAGTGTTTTTATAAAATGGGGTGCAAAAATGTTTATTGGTGAATATCAACATGCCATTGATACAAAAAATAGAATTATTGTTCCATCAAAGTTTAGAGAAGAATTGGGCGATAAGTTTATAATAACAAAAGGACTAGATGGCTGTTTGTATGTGTACACCCTTAGTGAATGGACTATATTAGAAGAAAAGTTAAAAAAGCTCCCACTAACCAGTAGAGATGCAAGAGCATTTGTAAGATTCTTTTTTTCAGGTGCAAATGAAGTTTGTATAGATAAACAAGGTAGGGCTCTATTACCTCAAAACCTTTTAGAATACGCCAATATAGAAAAAGACATAGTGAGTATTGGAGTATCAACTAGAATTGAAATTTGGAGCAAAGAAAAATGGGAAGAATATAATGAGTCAGATATGGATATGGCAGGAATAGCCGAGAAAATGAGCGAACTTGGTATATAGTTGCAGAAGGAGAAATACAATGGATTTTAAACACGTGTCAGTATTATTAAATGAAACAATTGATGGATTAGATATTAAAAATGAAGGAATTTATGTGGACTGTACTTTAGGTGGAGCTGGTCATTCAATAGAAGTTTTAAAAAAGATGAATGGAAACGGTATACTTGTTGGTATAGATCAAGATTTAAATGCATTAAACGCCTCAAAAAAGAAGTTAGAAGAATTTAACAATGTAAAATTTGTTCATAGTAATTTTTATAATATAGACAGTATATTGGAAGAGCTTGGTATAGAACAGGTTGACGGAATTCTTATGGACTTAGGAGTTTCATCTCATCAGTTGGATGAGGCAGAACGTGGTTTTAGTTATATGAATGATGCACCACTTGATATGAGGATGAATAGAGAAAATAAATTTTCTGCCTATGATGTTATAAATACATATTCTGAAGAGCAGTTATCAAAGATAATAAAAGATTATGGAGAAGAGAAATTTGCAAAAAGGATAGCGAAGTTTATTGTGGATAGGAGAACTAATGAACCCATATCAACTACCCTTCAATTAGTTGATATTATAAAAGCTGCAATACCAGCTAAGTTTAGAAGGGAAGGACATCACCCTGCAAAGAGAACTTTTCAAGCTATACGTATAGAGGTAAATGGAGAATTAGAGATACTAAATAAGGCCATTGAAGATAGTGTTAAGAGATTAAAAAAGAATGGAAGGCTTGCTATTATAACATTCCACTCCTTGGAAGATAGAATAGTTAAAATTAAATTTAAAGAATTAGAATCACCATGCACATGTCCTAAGGAATTTCCTATATGTGTATGTGGTAAAGAAGCTCAAATAAAGATAATTACAAGAAAACCAATAGAAGCTTCCGAGGAGGAACTTCAAGCTAATCCAAGAAGCAGAAGTGCAAAATTAAGAATTGCTGAAAAAGTATAGTTCTAAATATATAGAGAGGTGAATAAAGTGATAGTAGCAAATAAACAATATTCAACAAATGGGAATGCCGCATTGGTACCAGAAAGGAAATATATACCGGAAAAAAAAGATTTAAAAAATGAGCAAATCCAAAGTGAAGAATTAAAAAAAGCAAAACAACATAAAAAGAGGGTCCAGGCGAAAATTATAGTCTCTATTTTTGCTATGTTTGTAATTGGGTTAACCATTGTTGTTAGGTATTCAGATATTTATGTGATGCAAAGACAGCTAACCCTAGAACAAGAGAACTTGAATAGCTTAACTAAAGAAAATGAAGATATGAAATTGGATTTGATGAGACAAGGGAATTTGAAAGATATTGAAAAACAAGCTACTGAAGACCTCCATATGGTTCTTCCAAGCAAGGACCAAGCAATTCACGTAGATTTAGGTAAAAATAATTTTAATACTGTACAAGTTAATAAAGACCAAAATGATGGTTTTATAAATACAATTAAGGAAAAATTACTAGGTTACTCAGAGAAATAATTAGTATAAGTTATTAAACGGGGGTAACATTATTGTCAAAGAAAAAAGAATATCGTGATGAGTCTACAATAAGACATAGAATGATGTTTGTATTTATTGGGCTTTTCTTATTCTTTGTAATTTTAGCAATCAGATTATTTGTTGTAATGGTATTAAACTCACCTCAATTAAAGAATATTGCAGAAAAACAATGGACAAGTGAAGTCCAGATATCTGCTAAAAGAGGGAGAATATTAGATTCAAATGGTAATGAGCTGGCTATCAGCGGTAATGTTTATAGAGTTGATTTGGACATGAACACCATTAGAGAGACCTTGAAAACTAAGAAAACCATGTCTATGGACAGCTTAGGTAAGGCCATTGCCCAAGCTTTAGGTATGAAGCAGGAGGATGTAAACAAGAAGCTGAATCAAAAGCTGCCCAATGGGCTGCCTATTCAAGCAGTAACTATAGCAAGAAGAGTGGAGAAAGCTCAAGCTGATAATATCAAAAATTTAAAGGTTAATGGTATCATAGTATCTCCAGATACAAAAAGATACTATCCAAACGATAACCTTTTATCTCAAGTAATTGGACATACAAATTCAGACGGAAAAGGATTAACTGGAGTAGAATATGAATATGACCAATACCTAGCTGGAATTCCCGGCAAAAGAATTGCTGAATTAGATAGGAATAGAAGTGAACTTCCATATTCTATTTCTACATATACAAAGCCTATTGATGGTAAAGATGTTGTACTAACTGAGGATGAGATGATTCAGAAGATTGCCGAAAAATGGGCAACCCAAGCATTGAATGATAACAAGGCAAAAGCGGTAAGTATAGTGGTTATGAATCCTAAAAATGGTGAAATTCTGGCTATGGCTAATAAACCTGACTATAACTTAAATGACCCTTGGCAAAAGGATCAGAACAAGTCTTCAGCAGAGCTTCAGAAATCTTGGAGAAATAGAGCTGTAAGTGATGCTTTTGAGCCTGGTTCTATTTTCAAAGTTATAACTGCCACGGCTGCTATGGAAGAAGGGTTAGTAAAAGAAGATGACAAATTTAATTGCAGTGGAGCATTTACAGTTGCTAATCGAGTCATTCACTGCTGGAAGAGAACAGGGCATGGAGAAGAGAATTTTATAGATATTTTGAAGAATTCATGTAATGCAGGCTTTGCCGTCTTAGGTCAAAGACTAGGAGCTGAGAAATTAAATAAATATATTAATTTAGTTGGATTTGGTCAAAAAACTGGAATTGATTTACCAGGAGAAGCAAGAGGAATAATCAAACCAACTAATAAAGTTGGTCCAGTAGATCTTGCAACCATAGCCTTTGGTCAAGCAAATACAGTTTCAATGATTCAATATATGGCGGCTTTTAACTCAGTTGCCAATGGAGGAATTTGGATACGTCCCCATGTTATGAAGAAAATAGTTCACTATGATGAAAATGGAAATGAAGTTGTAGATAAGCAGTATGATGATTATGGTAAGAAACAGATAATCAGCGAAAATACTGCAAAAACCTTAAGAGGATATTTAGAACAGGTGGTTTCTACAGGGGGAGGAAAAAATGCCTTCATTGCAGGGTATCATATAGCAGGGAAAACAGGTACAGCTCAAAAACCTAATCCGAATGGCGGAGGCTATGCTGCAGGAAAATATATTTCATCCTTTGCTGGGATGGCTCCTGCCAATGATCCTCAACTAACGGTTCTTGTTTCCATTGATGAACCTGATCCCTCAAATTATTATGCAGGTCAAATAGCTGCACCGGTGGGAAAGGGAGTCTTTAATGATGTATTTAATTACCTTGCCTTTAAACCAGATGCCTCAAATTTAGATGTTGCAAAAAGTATGTTAAAGGATGTTGTAGTACCTAATGTAAGAGGGTTGAAAAAAGCTGAAGCAACAAAACTTTTAAAAAGTATAAACCTAGACTGCGATATTGACCAAAATGGCGATTATATTACAGATATGTCTCCAAAACCTGGCGATACTGTAAAGGAAGGTACTAAAATAGTACTTTACACTGGAAGTTCACCAAATTATAATGATAAGGTAGTAATTGTGCCAAGTCTTGTAGGATATAGCAAGGATAAAGCCCAGCAATTACTTGATAGTATTGGATTAAAGTTACAATTTAATGGAAGCGGAATTGTATCAGAGCAAGATATTGAAGAAGGCACGCAGGTAGAGCGTGGAACTACAATAAACCTTACCTTGGATACTGTAGGAGATTAGTTTATTAGCACAATACTTTCATAGTATTGTGCTTATTTAAAGAGGAGTGGTAGTTTATGAAATTGTCAAGTATATTACATAGTGTAAAATATGATATTATTTGTGGAACTGACAATATAGAGATTAATAATATTCAATATGATTCAAGAAATGTAAAATCAGGAGACTTGTTTGTTGCTATAGAGGGTTTTAGTACAGATGGACATAAATTTATAGATAAAGCTATTCAAAACGGGGCTAAAGCTGTAGTGTGCAGAATTGTACCAGATAATCATAACACGAACTGTTCAATAATAAAGGTGGATGAGCCCAGAAAGGCTCTAGCTGCTGCAGCTGCAAATTATTATAACAATCCTGCCAAAAGTTTAAAACTTATTGGCATAACTGGAACGAATGGAAAGACTACCTCTTCGTTAATGGTAAAATCAATTTTAGAAAACGCAGGCTTTAAAGTTGGTTTAGTAGGAACAATTGCAAACTACATAGGAGATAAGGAGATACAAACAAATAGAACCACTCCAGAGTCATTAGAATTGCAAAAACTCTTCAGAGACATGGTGGAGGAGAAGGTTGACTATTGTGTAATGGAAGTATCCTCTCATTCGTTAGAATTGGATAGAGTTTATGGATTAAATTTTAATCAAGGAGTATTTACTAATTTAACTCAGGATCACTTGGATTTTCACAAAACCTTTGAGAACTATTATAAAGCAAAATTGAAATTATTTAAAATTAGCAGTACTTCAAATATTAATGTTGATGATGAATATGGCAGAAAAATATGCAAGGATTTAACAGCTGATTATGTAACCTATGGAATGGAAAACAGAAGTGATATTTATGCTGACAATATAATAATGCATTCAAAAGGGATAGAATTTGATTTATCATATAAGAATGAAAAGGAACATATTAATCTTAATATACCAGGAAAATATAATATTTCTAACGCTTTAGGCAGCGCTGCAGCATGCTTGTCTGAAGGATTGTCTCTTAAAATTGTGAAACAAGGTTTAGAAGCTTTAAAGGCTGTAGCGGGAAGAAGTGAAATTGTTACTATAGACTATAATCTTGGCTTCGATATAATTGTGGACTATGCCCATACCCCTGATGGTTTGGAAAATATCCTTAAGACCGCAAGAGAGTTTACAAAAGGTAAACTTATATGCGTATTTGGCTGCGGTGGAGATAGAGATAAAACTAAAAGACCTATTATGGGTAATTTAGGTACTAGTATGAGTGATTTAGCAATTATAACCTCCGATAATCCAAGAAGTGAAGACCCAGGTGCAATAATCAAAGATATAATCGCAGGTGTAAAACATGATAATTATATTGTGGTAGAAGATAGGAAAGATGCCATAAAAAAGGCTATAGAAACTGCTAAGAAAGATGATGTCATTGTTATAGCTGGTAAAGGACACGAAACCTATCAAGTACTAAAAGATAAAACTATACATTTTGATGAAAGAGAAATAATTAAGGATATAATTTCTAATAATCTTAATGAAACGAATTGATAAAAAGGAGATTTAATCATGACTGTAATTGTTTATTCAGTATTAGTGGCTTTCTTAATTTCGTTACTTCAGGGACCAATTTTAATTCCATTGCTTCATAAATTGAAATTTGGCCAGAATATAAGAGAAGAGGGGCCTAAAAGTCACCAAAAGAAAGCAGGCACCCCTACTATGGGTGGTATCATTTTTATGATTACCTCTATTATAACAATGGTAATTATGAGGAAGAACCTAAATAGTAATGCTGTTTTTGTATTTGTTTGTTTTTTATCCTTTGGATTAATTGGTTTGCTAGATGATTCTTTAAAGATTATGCGTAAGAAAAACGAGGGGCTTACTTCTAAACAAAAGTTTTTACTTCAGCTAGTTGTTTCTCTTATAATCGCTTTCTACGCAGCATATACTTTTGGTACAGATATATTTATTCCATTTTTCAGATGGAACATAAATTTAGGGCCAATACTATATATAGCATTAGTAGCTTTCTATTTCATAGCTGCATCTAATGCGGTAAATTTAACGGACGGTTTAGATGGACTTGCAACTTCTATAACACTGCTAGTAATGACATTTCTTTCAATAGTAAGTTTTACTTCAGGCAACTATGGGTTAGCAGTATTTTGTGGTATAGTAGTAGGTGCACTTTTAGGTTTTTTAAAATATAACTCGTATCCTGCACAAATATTTATGGGAGATACAGGTTCCTTAGCTTTAGGCGGTGTCGTTGCAGCCACAGCTTTAGTTATGAAATTAGAGCTTTTGCTTGTTATAATTGGTGGAATTTATGTTGCGGAGACTTTATCGGTAATAATTCAAGTAGCTTCATTTAAACTTACCGGTAAGAGAGTATTTAAAATGGCGCCGCTTCATCATCATTTTGAACAGTTAGGCTGGCACGAAACTAAAGTCGTAGCAATATTTTCAATAACTACAGTAATATTGTGTTTGGTTGCGTTTTTATCCCTATAGAAATAGGAGGATTATGGTATGAAAAAGGCCAAACTTTTTGATAAAGTGGAAGTAGATTTTATATTGCTTGCAACTATTCTTTTGTTAGTTGCAATTGGAGTAATCGCAGTATATAGTGCAAGCTCATATATAGCTTTAAACGGGCCTCAGCACAATGATAAATTTTTTCTATATAAGCAAGGTGCTGCAGCTGTGCTGGGTATAATTATAATGCTTGCAGTTGAAAAGATTGATTATCATAAATTAAAAAGGATTACTGGACTTGTGGTAATAGCAGCAGTAATACTTCTTATAATAGTTCTATTCACACCGCCGGTAAATGGTGCTAGAAGATGGATACAAATGCCTTTTGGTACTCTTCAACCCTCTGAAATTGCAAAATATACTGTTGTTCTTGTTCTTGCTAAGAGTATAGAAAAAAGAGGGGAAAAGATTAAATATTTCTGGTCAAGTGTATTTGTTTATCTATTGATAGGTGGAGCTTTTGCGGGTCTTGTTATCTTAGAAAAGAATCTAAGTATAGCATCGGTAATAATGGGAGTTACGCTAATTATGCTATTTGTTGGAGGAGCTAAGCTGGCTCATACAGTAGGCTTAGTTGGAGGTATCATTCCTGTAGGACTGTTATTTATAATTTTAGAGCCCTATAGGTTGCAGCGTGCTTTGAATTTTACAAATCCCTGGAAGGATGCAAAAGGTGCTGGGTATCAATTATGTCAATCTCTATTAGCTTTAGGTTCCGGAGGAATACTTGGTGTAGGACTAGGAAGATCAAGACAAAAGTGTTTTTACATACCTGAACCTTATAATGATTTTATTTTCTCAATTATAGCTGAGGAAAAAGGGTTAATAGGATGTATTGTTATAATGATACTTTTCCTAATTATAATCCATAGAGGAATAAAAATAGCGGTTCATGCAAAAGATGCATATGGTACATTATTAGCAGTAGGAATAACTTCAGTTATAGCTATACAGGCAATAATTAACATTGCGGTTGTAACTGGTTCTATGCCAGTTACAGGAGTTCCACTTCCTTTTATAAGTTATGGAGGATCTTCTTTAACTATTAACCTTGTTGCTATGGGAATTTTACTGAACATTTCTTCACAATCAAATACTAAATAAAATAAGCATTGCATTTACTGCAATGCTGTTTTTTACCTAATTCTATTGTGTTAACAATAACTTAATTATTGTTTAAAATATAATAGACAAATATGATTTTATTAGGTTACATTATGTGGTATTATATTATAGAGATTATACTATACAAGGTGGAAAATATATTATGAGTGAGAACACTGAAACAAAATATAAAAATGAATATATTCTTCAAAGAAGAAGAAAATTAAGAATAAAAAGGGCAATTATGTTAAGTATCATTTTGATTTCTGTATTAACTACACTTTGCCTTAAATTATCTTATTTTAATATCTTGAATATATATGTTCATCAAAATAAAACAATATCAGATGACGAAATCGTAAAACAATCTGGTATTACAAAAGGTACTAATATATTTTATTTTAATGAGAGGAAAGCAATAGCCAATATATTGGACAACCCTTATGTTTTAGAGACTAAGATAAAAAGAAGATTCCCCGATACTATTGATATTTATATAAAAGAAAGAAATGCAGTTTTTTTTGTTGAAAAGAATAAAAAATATCTAATAGTAGATCAAAATGGAATTGTGCTGGAAGAGAAGGATAATATTCAATCGATGAATTTAATAAAACTTAGTGGATTTGATGTAACAAAAGCTAGTGTTGGTAAAGCTATTACTGGGAAAGACGATAAGAGGCTAGATACAATAGGAAAGATAACTGAACTAGCAATGGCAGATCAAAGTAATTTGCACATGAGTGCAGTTGACTTAAGCGACAGCAGTAATAGTATGGTCTATTTCGGAAACATGTGTGTTAAGCTAGGTAACTCGGATAAACTTCAAGAAAAACTTAATAAAGCTATCAACATACTGTCTATAAATAACTATAAGGATGGAAATGGATACATTGATGTAAGTTTTAATGGGAATCCGGTAGTGTCTATACAAAAGTAGGGGGAAAGTACATGAAAAAAATAAGTTCACAGCTGGCCGTAGCAGCTGTATGTTGTATTTTAGGTTTTATGCTATCATACCAATTAAGAATTATTAGTAATCAAGAGTTAAAGGTTTCAAATCAAAGGGATAGTTCAGAGGTAACGGCTGAAAATGATAGATTGAAAAATGAAAAGACAGAATTAGAAAAGAAAATTGATGACTTACAAACTCAAGTAAAAGGATACCAAGATAGTGCAGTAAAATATAATATGGGTAATCAACAGCTTTTGAAGGACTTGGAAGAAAGCAGGGTTCTTTTAGGAAATGTTGACGTACAAGGTCCTGGTATTATATTAACAATAGTACCTAAAAACTTAGTTTTTTCTGCAAATATGGATTTAACACAGCAGGTTATTGGAGATCAACAAATACTTAATATTATTAATGAACTGAATTTTGCAGGGGCAGAAGTAATCACTATCAATGACATAAGAGTAACTAGCAGAACTGGAATTAAGACTTCCAGTGGAGGAACCGACATAATTATAGGTGATACTGATAAAATATCTCCGTATGCAAAAATCACCATAAAGGCCATTGGAGATCAAGATAGATTATATGCTGCCTTAACCTTCCCAGGGGTTCTTGCAGATCCGCAATATAAATCTTATCAAATAGATCCACCAAATAGATCCAACAATATAAAAATAGCAAAATCAAACAAAGTATACAAATTTGATTATGCCAAACCTGTGAATAAATAATTAGGAGGAATTTTTGTGATAGCATTTATAGGCTTAATAATAGGAATAATAATAGGTGTTTTTTGGAACGTACCCATTCCTGACAAATTTTCACCATATATGTCAGTGGCAATTTTCGCATGTTTAGATTCTGTTTTTGGAGCAATGAAGGCTGGTTTAAATAATCAGTTTAGAGCAGATGTGTTTATTTCTGGTTTCTTTGGAAATGCAGTGTTGACAGTAGTATTAGTATATCTAGGTGACAAATTGGGAATTCCAATTTATCTTGCTGCAGTTATAGTTTTTGGTGGAAGATTATTTAATAATTTTGCTGCTATAAGAAGACTGCTATTAGATAAAGCAAAATCTCACTAGTATGAGGTGAACAAATGAAGCATAATGAGTCCACAATATTTATTTTCATAGCTTCAGTTATTGTAGGGATATTAATTTCTTCCACTTTTAGCTTTGACAGAAAAACTACTAGAGTATTTCTTAATGCTAAGCAATATCAAGATGCTTATAATCAAAAAAATAAGCTGCAAAGTGAAGTGAGTGACTTAAACCAAAAATATGCAGAATTGTATGGGAAGATAATTCAATATAGAGAAGCTGGCGAAAGTAGTACTGAAGCCACTAGACAAATTAATGAGGAATTGGTTAAGAATCAAATATTGTTAGGTAGTACCGATGTTCAGGGGCAAGGTATTGAGATAGAGTTAAATGACTACGGTGAAGGATCAAATTATATAAATAGAAGTGAAGATGTTGGTCATGATACAACTATACACGATTTTGACATGTATAATATTATTAATGAATTAAAGCTAGCTGGTGCTGAGGCCATTTCAGTTAATGATGTGCGTATTATTGATAAATCAGAAATTTATTGTGCTAGCGAATATTTTTTAATTAATAGGATAAAGTTATATGCTCCCTTTAGAGTAGTGGCAATTGGTAATAAGGAAAAGCTTTATTCCTATATGACTCGAGACAGAAGCTATCTTAATACATTGGAGTTAAGGGGAAGAGGAATTATCACTGTATCAATGACTCAATCAGATAATGTAAAAATTTCTGCTTTTTCGGGAAATCTAAAATATAATTATGTAAAAGAAGCGGAGAAAAAATAAAATTTAATATAAATGTTAATTAATTTGAAGGATTTTAATAATTTATGAAGAATATATAAATTTGTATTATATATTCTTCTAGTATATAATATTAGCAAATTAATTTTACTATTTTACGAGGAGACGATTGTATTGTCAATAAAGGAAAATATTGAAATGATTCAAAAAGATATACCACCTTATGCTAATTTAATTGCTGTTTCAAAAACTCGAACTATTGATGAAATAAAAGAGGCATATGAAACGGGAGTACGAGATTTTGGCGAAAATAAAGTTCAGGAATTAATAGATAAAACTGAAAATTTAAATTCAGATATTAGATGGCATCTCATTGGACATCTTCAAACAAATAAGGTTAAGTATATTGTTGGCAAGGTTCATCTTATCCATTCGCTAGATAGTATAAAACTTCTAGAAGAAATTGAAAAAAGATATTCAATAAAAGGTATAAATGCTAATGTTTTGATTCAAATTAACATTGGTAGAGAAGAAAGTAAGACGGGAATATTAGTTGAGGATTTAAATGAACTTTTAAAGGCATGTGAAGCTTGTTGTAATGTTAAAGTAAGAGGGTTAATGTCTATTATTCCTAAGGGTGATGATGAAACCTGCAGAAAATACTTTAAAGAAATGAAAGCAATAAGCGATGATATTAAAAAGGTTTCGTACAAAAATATTACAATGGATTATTTATCAATTGGTATGACAGGTGATTACAAACTTGCAATTCTAGAAGGATCTAATATGATTAGAGTTGGTGAAGGGATTTTTGGGAAAAGAAATTATAAGTTATAGAAAGGATGATATATATGGCAAAGGTGTTTAATAGGGTTATGGGCATTTTAGGATTAGACGATGAAGATGATATTGAAGAAATTCAAGAAACTGAAATGATGGAAGAAAGCTCAAAGGAAAGTGAGTATGAAGAACCAGCTGTGTCTTCTAAGAGAGGTAGTAAGGTGGTAAATATTCACACTGCAAGTTCAGTAAAAGTAGTAATTTCTAAGCCAAAAACTTACGAAGAAGCAACTCTTATTTGTGATGATCTAAAAAATAGAAAAATAATTGTTGTTAACACAAGTGAATTAGATTTTAAGATTGCTCAAAGGTTATTGGATTTCATGGGCGGTGCTAGCTATGTTCTTGGAGGAGAACTTCAAGAAATAGAAAAAGGAGTTTATATGCTATCTCCATCTAATGTAGAGGTATCTAATGAACTAAAGAATGAACTTACTAGTAAGGGAATATTCAATTGGAAATAAATTATAATGGAGGAATGGGTGATTGATAGCTTTATTTGCAAATATAATCATCAATATTTTGGCATTAATACAATTGATTATTATACTGGATGCAATTTTATCCTTTGTGCCTATAGATGCGGTATATAAAGTTAGGGAGTTTACCGGAATGGTAACCGAACCTATTCTTAAACCATTTAGAGTACTTCAGGAGAGAATAGCTCCTGGATTAATGATTGATTTTTCACCAATTGGAGCGATATTTGTAATTGGAATAATAAGAAGAATTGTGATAGGAGTACTTTATTTCTAGTATGATAAATAAAAGTAGCTTTCAGAAAAAATTAAGTCATTTTGATGAAGCAGTAACAGCAAAAGTTTATGATAAAATAATGCTAGCTAATAAGATTTTTAAGCCAGTCTTTACAAATGAATTTTATCCGCCTGGCATATGGAAAGCTGTATACGACCTACAGAGTGAATTTGATGTTATTGTGGGTTATGATGGTATTTTTGAGGATAGTGAGAGAAGAATGTTGGCTTTTTCTCAAGAACTTGTTGAAGAATATCCAATAAAATTAGTTAAAATAACAAATAAATCAAAGTTCAAAGAACTTAGTCACAGGGACTATCTTGGTGCAATTATGTCACTTGGAATAGTAAGAGATAAAGTTGGCGACTTAATATTAGAAGATGGAAACTGTTATTGTGTTATTAGTGAAGATGTATGTGACTACATATTAAGTAATTTAAACTTTATAGGTAAATGTCCCTGTGTGGCAGATGTTATATCTATGGAAGAAGACAAATTACCAAAGCATAATTTTGAAACTAAGGAGTATATTATTTCATCCTTCAGAGCAGATTGTGTTGTTAGTTCTATATGCGGGTTATCTAGAAGTAATGCTGTGGAACTAATTAAAAGAGGTAGTGTTCTTAAAGACTATATTGAAATTAGCCAAAAAGATTTTCCGGTTGAAGAAGATTGTACTCTTACAATTAAGGGGTATGGTAAATTCAAAATTTTAAATCAGATTGGCTATACCAATAAAGAAAGAGTTAAGATACTTGTTAAAAAATATATTTAATTGGGGTGGTAATATGAGACTGACATCTATGGATATTAACAATAAAGAGTTTAGGCGTTCTCTTAGAGGGTATGACCCAGATGAAGTAGATGAATTCTTAGATAAAATTGTTGAAGATTACGAAGAAATTTTTAAAGAAAATTCAGCACTTAAGGAAAAAGTAGCTGTTCTAAATGAAAAACTAGAACATTATTCAAAGGTTGAGGATACTATACAGAATACATTATTGTTAGCACAAAATGCAGCTGAGCAGGCAAAACAATCTGCTAAAAAAGAGGCGGATTTAATCATGAAAAATGCTAATGATTCAGCGCAGAGAATATTAGATAAAGCAAATCATGATGTTGTTAGAATTAATGATGATTATGAAACAATAAAGCAGGAGTTTGTAAAATTCAGAGCTAAGTTTAAGAATTTTATGAATACTCAAGTTGAGATGTTTAATAGTCTTGAAGCTGATTTTGAAAAGAATTATAATGTAGGTATATCATTGAGTGAAAGACTAAAAGAAAAAGATATAGAACCAGAAATTGAAGAATTCAAAGCTAATGAAGTAAAAGAAGAAAATTTCAGTAATGATTTAAATGAAATAAAGAGTTTTTTTGTTAAGGAATAATTTAAAATCTCACTCTAATGAGTGAGATTTTTTAAGGAGGAAATATTATGATAATTGGTGTAATAGCAGCTATGGATGAGGAATTAGAAATTCTTTTACCAAAGCTAAACTTAGACAGAAAAGAGATTAAGGCTCAAATGGAATTTAATTTTGGAACATTATTTGGTAAGCAGGTTGTATTAGTTAGATGCGGAATAGGAAAAGTAAATGCAGCCGTATGCACACAAATATTAATTGATGATTTTAATGTGAATACAGTGATAAACGTTGGAGTTGCAGGAGGAATAGGTAAAGACGTTTTCCCTGGAGATGTTGTCATAGGCAGCAATTTAGTTCAACATGACGTAGATACAACTGCATTCGGAGATAGAATTGGTCAAATACCAAGATTAGATACTTATGAATTTGTATGCAATGAGGAATTAGTGCTTCTTGCTAAAAAGGCTTGTGAAGAATTAAATGAAAACAATCATTATGCAGGAAGAATTGTAACTGGAGATCAATTCATTGCAGATTCAAAAAAAATACAATGGCTTGAAGAAGAATTTAAAGCAATGGCCTGTGAGATGGAAGGCGGCAGCATAGCTCACGTTTGCTATTTAAATAGTATACCTTTTGTTGTAATTAGATCAATTTCAGATAATGCTAATAACGGTGCTCACATGGATTATGAAAAATTTAAGCCTATTGCAGTTAAAAACTCTAGTACAATAATTGAAAATATGCTGAAGTTAATTTAATAAAGTAATAATAGAAATTAATTTATTAAAGTAATAATTTCTTTCTCTATTGGAAAAATAAAAGCATACTAATTAAATTTTAGAGGGAGATGTTGGTATGGATAGAGAAAGAATGGAGTATTTTAAAGGTAAATTATTTAGGGAAAAAGACAGAGTTAATGAACTTCTTGATCTAATGAAGCAAAATGATACTATAGACTCACGAAATGAAATTTCATCTGAATTGTCACTTTATGATAATCACCCAGCTGATATCTCAACAGAAATTTATGATATTGAGAAAGGCATGGCATTTAAGAATAACGAGGTCAATATTATTAATCAAATTGACGATGCCATAAGAAGGATTCATAATGGAACATATGGAACCTGCAAAGTATGTGGTGAAAACATAAGTGAAGAGAGACTTGAGTTTATACCCTATGCTGAGAGATGCATAGATTGTCAATCAAAAAAATATTTAATTCGAGACATAAATGATAATCCTTCTGAAGAAGATGTTATTGGAAAGCCCTTTGGCCTAGGGTTAAATGAATATAGAGATGATATAGCATTTGATGCAGAGGATAGTTTTCAGGCAGTGTCCAGATTCAATAGAATTACAAACACTGAAGAGTATTATGATGATGAAGAATCGTATACAGATCCAATGGATAGAATTAGTAATGAGCAGTATAGAAATCAACTGCCAGATTAAAAACATCGATAATTTAATAGCTTTTAAGGCGGGATGGGAATGGAAATTATAATAATTATTTTAGGAATTTTGATAGACAGACTAACTAAGCTGTGGGCTTTAAACTCTCTAACTAAGGTTGATCAGATAGCTATAATAAATAATTTTTTTGATCTACAGTATTTAGAAAACAGGGGTGCTGCCTGGGGAACTTTTCAAAATAAGACGGTTTTTCTGGCTGCCGTAACTTTATTGATAATTGCTGGAATGATTTTTTATTTTGTTAAATTTAAGCCTAAGGGGAAATTATTTAGAGCAGCCTTGGCATTAATATTGGCAGGTGCTCTAGGAAATTTATATGATAGACTTATATATAAATATGTAGTTGACTTTATTCATTTCCATTATAAAGACGTTTATAATTTTCCTACTTTTAACGTAGCTGATATGTGCGTTGTAATAGGAACTGCATTTCTTATAATACATGTAGCGAGGGATGGTAAGTAAATGTCTAGTTTTAAATTTGTTGTTGAAGAAGATAAAGTTAATTATAGATTAGATTTATTTATATCAGAATATTTTCAAGATAAATCTAGATCATATATACAAAACATCATCCAAAATGAAGGAGTATTAGTAAATAATAAAGTAAAGAAGAGTAATTACAAATTAAAGTTTGGCGATGAAATAGTAGTTGATATACCGGAGGCTGTTGATTTAGATGTGGAACCAGAAAATATTCCTATAGACATATTATATGAGGATAGCGATGTCATAGTTGTTAATAAACCACAAGGCATGGTAGTACATCCGGCTCCAGGAAATTATACTGGTACTCTTGTAAATGCCTTGCTTTATCATTGTAAGGACTTATCGGGTATAAATGGTGTTACAAGGCCGGGTATTGTACATAGAATAGATAAGGATACCTCAGGAGTATTAGTTGTAGCAAAGAATGATTTTTCACATAATAAATTAGCTGAGCAGTTAAAAGAGCATTCTATGACAAGAGTGTATCTGGCAATAGTAGAAGGTATTATTAAAGAAGATGACGGTACCGTAGATGCTCCCTTAGGTAGACATCCAAAGGATAGAATTAAAATGGCTGTAATTAAGGATGGTAGAAATGCTGTAACTCATTATACCGTTCTAGAACGTTTTAAAAACAGTACCTTAGTTGAGTGCAAATTGGAAACAGGAAGAACTCATCAAATTAGAGTTCATATGGCTCATATTGGTCATCCATTAGTGGGAGATGCCGTGTATGGATTTAAGAAACAGAGATTTTCTGCTGAGGGACAGTTGCTGCATGCAAAAAAACTTGGTTTTATCCACCCAACTTTGGGAAAATATATAGAATTCCAAGTACCTACACCAAATTATTTTGAAAAAGTATTAAATATTTTAAGGAATGAATTGAAATAGTTTACGCTATGTGATAAAATTTGTTTAATAAATTTAGATGAAGGACCTTTAAGTGATCCCGTGAGGTCATAAGGCGATATTAACATAGCTAGAAACTTATAGCATTAGTGCGCCTTGACCTTATGGTTATGGCGCTTTTTATTTAAGTAGTTTAAGCTAGTTTCAAGGAGGTGAAAGTATGGAGTTAAAAGCCATATTACTAGATCAGAAAGCGATGATGAGAACGTTAACAAGAATATCCCATGAAATAATTGAGAAAAATAAAGGTGTAGAAAATATAGTTTTAGTAGGAATCAAGAGAAGAGGAGTTCCACTAGCATATAGAATTGCAGACATAATTGAAAAGATTGAAGGAACTAAAGTAGAAGTAGGAAGAGTAGACATAACATTGTATAGAGATGACCTTTCTGCATTAGAAAATCAGCCAATTATTAATAATAAAGACGTAGAAGTAGATATTAAAGGTAAAAAGGTTATACTAGTTGATGATGTTTTGTATACTGGAAGAACTGCAAGAGCTGCTATAGATGCAGTAATTGATTGTGGAAGACCAGAAGCAATTCAATTGGCAGTATTAGTGGATAGAGGCCATAGGGAACTTCCAATAAGAGCAGATTATGTAGGAAAAAATGTTCCTACTGCCAAGAGTGAGTTAGTTTCAGTTAAGGTTTCAGAAATAGATGAAGTAGATTCAGTAAGTATTTATGAATAATAGATTTAACATTAAATGAAGTTGAAGGGGAAGTAATAAATGAAGAATTTCGTCGATGTAGAAGAGAAATTACCTATACCTAAAACAATCCCATTAAGTTTTCAGCATTTGTTTGCTATGGTTGGTGCAACTATACTTGTACCGATCCTAACTAAGATGAATCCATCAATAGCTCTATTATGCAGTGGTATAGGTACATTACTGTACATACTATGTACCAAGGCTAAACTACCAGCATATATAGGATCATCTTTTGCATTCATTGGACCAATATTAGCTGTTGCAGCTAAATATAATGCTGTTGACCCAACAGGAGCTGCCACTACAGGAGCCATTGCAGCAGGTGTTATTTCTGCAGGTGTGGTATATATTATAGTTGCAGGTATTATAGCAGTTTTTGGTTCGGCATGGTTAAGCAGGGCTTTATCACCAGTTGTAGTTGGTTCAGTTGTTATAGTAATTGGTTTAGGACTTGCTAGTGTAGCTGTTAACTGGGCAGGACTTAGTCCAACTGCATCAATATCAGCAAGTGTTCCAAGATGGGCTTGGATTACAGTTGCAATGGTAACTTTGGCAGTGGGCATAATTGGAAGCATGTTCTTTAAAGGCTTCCTAGGAGTAGTTCCAATACTTATTTCAATGATAGCAGGATATTGTACAGCACTAGCACTAGGTGTAATACCAAATGAAGTTTTACACCAAATAGCTACAACACCGATATTACAGCTGCCTCACTTTGCATTTAGCAGTTCACTTCCGAGATTTAGCTGGGATGTGATTATATTAATGGCACCTGTTTCTTTTGTAACAATTGCAGAGCATATAGGACACGTTTATGTTACTAACAATGTAGTAGGAAAAGACTTCACAAGAGAACCTGGACTGCACAGATCTATATTAGGAGACGGAGTTGCGACTATCACTGCAGGACTTTTAGGAGGACCTCCAAATACAACTTACGGAGAAAACATAGGAGTTATGGCAATAACTAAGGTTTATAGCGTTTGGGTTATAGGTTGGGCTGCAGTAATAGCAATACTATTATCTTTCATAGGTCCAGTTTCAGTAGTAATTGCTAATATGCCGCTGCCAGTTATAGGCGGAGTAAGCATATTGTTATTTGGTATAATAGCATCATCTGGTTTTAGAGTTTTTGTTGAAGATAAGATTGATTTTGGTAAGAAAAGAAATCTTATTATTGCTTCAGTAATCATAGTACTTGGAATTGGCGGGGCTTCAATTAAATTTCCTGTGCATGGTTCTGAATTAGAAGTTTCAGGAGTTGCATTAGCTACCTTAGTAGGTGTGATTTTAAATCTAATACTGCCTGAAAATAGTAGAACTGAAGAAAAATAAAGAAAATAATATATAAAAAATAGTTAGGATTATCATTATCCTAACTATTTTTTTATATATGAATCTAGAAATTTATAGTGTTTTAGGTTCAGTTAAAATAGTCTTATTTGTCGTGTAAATAACCATGCCAGGTTTAGCGCCAGAAGGTTTTTTTACATTTTTAACCTCAGTATAATCCACAGGTACATTGGAGGAATTCTTAGCCTTACTATAAAAAGCAGCCAGTGCTGCGGCTTCTAACAGAGTGGAGTCTGGAATTTTGCCATTCATGTTTTTCACAATAACATGAGAACCAGGAATATTTTTTGTGTGCATCCAAATATCTCTTTTATCCGCAAATTTTAATGTTAAGAAATCATTCTGTAAATTATTCTTTCCAACATATATATCAATATCATCAGAAGACTTAAAATGTAAAGGCTTAGTAGGCTTATCCTTTTTGCCTTTTTTTGAACTCTTCCCATATTTAATATACCCTGTATCTATAAGTTCCTTCTTTATCTCTTCAATTTCTTCATACTTATCTGCATTTTGTATATTTGTTAATACGGATTGCAGATATTCAATTTCATCCTTAGTTGAATCTAATTGGATTGTTGCCATTTCTTCAGATTTCTTTAGTTTATTATACTTTTTAAAATAGGATTGAATGTTTTCAGAAGGAGTCTTATGTTCATTTAGTGGAATAGTCATATTGTCACCATTTTCACTGTAGTAATTATATACGCTGATTTCTGTATCACCTTTTTTTACACTGTATATATTAGCAGTTAATAATTCTCCGCAAATTTTTAGATACTCTTTATCAGCACATTCTTTAAGTTTATCCTCTAGAATTTGAATCTTTTTATTACATCTATCTAAATTAATGCTGATAATTTTCTGCAAATCATTACTACGATTATTCAGTCTGTCAAGTTTATCCTTTTCATAGTAAAAGTCTTCTAATAGGATAGAAGGTGAGGTGTAAACTTTTTCTTCTGAATCTGTTAAATAGCTTAATTTAATACAATAAAAATCAATTAAATTATTATTCTTTGTGTAAGAAGCAAAATAATAATTATTGTTTTTAATATCATCGAAGATCGATTTAATCTTATTATAGATTTCAGTAAAATTTAATTTATCGGCAATGAGATTATAATTGTTTAGTCTCCAAAAGAGTTCCTTTGATAAATTAGCACTCACTCCTACAAATATCTTTGAAAAGGCTTTTTCATTCAGCTCTATAGTATTGTTTTTTATAAATGAAATAAAATCATTTTCAATAAAGTTAAAAGGTTCCAGCCTCTCAGAACTTGGAGGATATACAAATTTAATATTAGGCATTAAACTTCTGTATCTATTTATATCAGGAGTGATATGTTTGATACTATCCATAATAATATCATCTCTTTGTCTTACAAGAGTTATGTTACTATGTCTACCCATAATTTCAACAATTAAGGTGTAAATGCTGTTAAATCCTAATTCATCAACACTTTCGAAATCAATCATTACAATTCTATCTGTTTGAAGCTGATGGATATTAATTATTCTAGAATTATTTAAATATTTTCTTAGCACCATGCAAAACATAGGAGCTTTTAATGGATTTGCTTTTGATTCCTTTGTAAAATGTATTTTAGGGTAAGAGGAACTTGCGCTGATTAATAATTTATAATTTACGTTATTGCTGCCTCTTACTAAAAGTATTATTTCATCCTTTTCAGGTTGATTGACTTTTGATACCCTTCCTCCAACTAAAACATCACTTATTTCATCAACTAAACTGTGTAAGAATATACCGTCCAGTGCCAAAATCAATCATTCCTTTCCTTTTATAAATTAACAAGAAATTATTATTTAAAACAGTATACAATGCACATAAAATTTATTATTATTAATAATAGAATAAAAATACATCTATAGCATACTTAACAAATAGTATAACATTTAATAATATTAAAATAAAGCTTAACTTACCGATTATGTATTTATACATACTTTTATGAAATAGATGTAATGCAGCATTAGAAATAAGAAGAATTAATCTTATTCTGGATATTGGAAGGAGCAGAAAAATGAAAATAACAAAAATGCATGGAACAGGAAATGACTTTATTGTAATTGAAGATTTAGAAAATAATTTTGTTGGAAAAGAAAAAGATTTAGCGGTAACTCTATGTGACAGACATTTTGGTGTAGGTGGAGATGGTATATTACTTGTAAGAAAGAGTCACACTGCAGATATACAAATGGTAATAATTAATTCAGATGGTTCTTACGCTTCTATGTGTGGTAATGGTTTAAGATGCTTTGTGAAATATGTATTTGATAATAAGCTTATAAACAGTGATAAGATAAATGTAGAAACTGGCGATGGAATTAAACTAGCGGAAGTAACACATATTAATGGAGTTGCAACTGAAATAACAATAAATATGGGTGAGCCTTCTTTTGAGCCAGCTTCTATTCCTGCGTTAGTGGATGAAGAGATTGTTAATATGGATTTCCAGGCTAATAATAAAAATTACAAATTAAATACAATGTTACTTGGAGTACCACATACAATTATAATGGGTGAACTCAATAAGTTTGATGTGGAAGAAGGTAAATATATTGAGAATAGTAAACAATTATTTCCACAGGGAACAAATGTTAACTTTTGTGAAGTGATCGATAGAAAAAGAATAAAGGTTAAAACTTGGGAAAGAGGAGCGGGTGCAACTTTGGCTTGCGGTACTGGATGCTGTGCCAGTGTAGTAGCTTGCAATAAGCTTGGATTAACTGATACAAATGTGTCTGTTCAGGTTCCAGGAGGAGAATTAAAAATAAATATTTGTGAAGAAGGGGTTATGATGACTGGTCCAGCAGTAACAACCTTTACAGGAGAAACAGAGTTAGTATGAAAATTAATAGGAAAATAATAATTGTAATGATGTTATTTTCTTGCTTAGCTTCAGTTGGCTGTAATAAAAAAAATGAACCCTCAAAGCCACAGAATGATAATTATTTTGTAAAGTTACCTAAATTAGGTGAACAAGTCGGTATAAATATCAAAAAAAGTACTGAAAGTATCTATAATATTGAAAAGGGAAAGCTTAATTTTTTAGGGAATACAGCTAACATATTGGAGCTTCAATACCTTAAGGATAAAGAAACATATATATCCCTAGTTGGTATCAAAAGAGGTACAGAATTACCTCAAGCCATAATAAATATTTCCTCTGGGGATAAAAGTCTTGTTATAAAAGATTTCTATAGTGCAAAAAATCTAAGATTATCAAGTAAAGGCAGCAAGTTAGCCTTTAGAACTTATACAGAGGACTCTATAAGTTCTGCCGATGACGTGAGAATATATGATATAAATGGTAAAAGGTATAATTTTGATAAAGAGGTGCTCATATCCGGCGATTTATATAAATGGCTGGATGACAGCAATTTGTTATACTATGGAGTAAAGAAGGGTGAGCAGGGGTATGGAGCAATTTATAAATATGACTTTGCAACTAATACAAGAACAATAATTTTTGATAAATTCAATGGTTACTGTACAAATTTCTTTCCTCTTAATAGTAATGAATTTATTGCATTAGAAAATAATATGGGACAGTACAGTTTGTTTTACTATAATTTTTCTAATAACATGAGAATTGATGTAAGCTCAAACTTTGAGAAGATATTTTCTGTAGCTATTGATACTAATATTGGTAATGTATATGTTATTGCTAAAGAAAGTAATGAAGAAAATAACTCATTATATAGTGTAAATTTAACCAAGAGAAACGTTAATCGTTTGGTTTATGATTTTCCTCAAAGTATTGACGAGAATACTGACTTGATTTTAGATCAAGAAGGAAAAGTATATTTTGTAGGTTACGCACAAGCATCCAGTGACAATGATGTATTTCAATATGATTATACAAATAAATCAGTAAATTTAATATCTAACCAAAGCGGAAATTACCGTTTATATAGTGGTGCTAAATAAGGCATATAATCTTGAGAGGATTATATGTCTTATTTTTATATTAGAATATGTAAGCTTAGATATAGCCTATAATCTAAAATGCTTAATTAAATGTCTTACTTCGTATATTACATACCCAACTAAATAAAGTGGTATTGCAATTGCTAAAGATGAAAATAGAAATCTTCCTAAATTAATTATTAGCATATTCATCACCTCGATGCTTTTTTTACATGTATATGCAGTTAAGTTTTATATATTACCAAACAATAAATTCAAAAACTTCAAAAACACCTGAATATAAAGTTAAAATGTGGAAATAATTTTCATTACAGTATTTATAATTATTTTCATTAGGAGGAAAAATGCACAGCAAACTTGAAAAAATGCTTATCAAGGAAGGTCATATGGATGATGAAAAAAATAAATTGGTTCACAGCTTTATGAAAGAAAAAAGTGACACTTTTGAAGAGGTGGTGTTTTCTAATAATTTTATAGATGAAAAAATTATCTTAAGAATATTAAAAGAGAAGTTTTCTATACAGTATATTGATTTAGATGAGGTTGACATACAACAGAAAGCAATTGATGGGATATCTAAAGAACAAGCTATAAAATATAGCGTTTTACCATTTAAATTAGTGGGTGATAAAATATTCGCTGCATTTCATAATCCTATCAATTCGGATAATGTAGAGGAAATAAGCTTTTTAACAAAAAAACAAGTAATTCCATTTAAAGGTTTAAAAAGTCAAATTGATTATTATATTAATTTACTTTATGGAAAAAATGAATGTGAAAATGTACTGAAGGAACTAACAGGTTCAATATTATCTAGTAAAAGCTTTGAGAATAATATCCAAGACGTAACTATTGAAGAAGCGCCAGCAGTTAGATTAGTTGACTATATTCTAAGTCAGGCAATTAATGAAAAAGCGAGCGACATTCACATTGAACCATTTAGTGAAAATGTACTTATTAGAATAAGAATAAATGGTATTTTACACGAATTAACCAGTATACCAAAACAAGTTCACCAAACTCTCTGCACAAGAATAAAGGTTATGGCGAAGATAAATATTGCAATAAATAGAATACCTCAGGATGGAAAAATAAGTTACATCTACTCTTCTTATAAATATGATTTAAGGGTGTCATCGGTGCCAACAATTCATGGCGAAAAACTTGTGTTAAGAATTTTATATAATACAATAGAATATCATTTAGATAATCCTCAGTTAATAGAAATATTAAAAATGAACTCACAAGGAACAATTATCATAACTGGTCCAACCGGATCAGGAAAATCCTCTACCTTGTATTCAATGATTAACTATCTTAACAGTAAGGAAAGAAATATTGTTACCATAGAAGATCCAGTAGAATATTCAATGTATGGTATAAATCAAATGGAGGTAAATAATAAAGCTGGTTTAACGTTCAGTTTGGGTCTAAAGAGTATTTTAAGACAAGATCCTGATGTTATTATGGTGGGAGAAGTGCGTGATGATGAAACTGCTAAAATTGCAGTAAGAGCGGCAATAACAGGACATCTTGTTTTGACAACTATGCATACCAATGATTCAATAAGTTCAGTTTTGAGATTAATGGACATGGGAGTACCCCAATATCTAGTTGCAGATGCACTAACTGCAGTAGTAGCTCAAAGGCTTGTTCGGATTATTTGTCCACATTGTAAAGCAGAATATAAACCTTCAAATGAAGAGATTGAAAAATTGAATTTAACACAACACGTATTATTTCATGGTAAGGGTTGCTGTAAATGTAATCAAACTGGATATTTAGGCAGAAGAGCTCTTTTTGAAATAATGTATTTAAATAAAAAACATAGAGAGTTTATAGTTAATGGGGAAGGTATGAATAAATTAAGACAATATAGTCTGCAGCAAGGAATGATAAGTTTAAAAGAAGGAGGATATAACCTAGTTAGGCAGGGAATCACAACCTATAAAGAGGTAATGAATAGGGTGTATATTAGCGAGTAATTATTTATATAAAAGTTTTTTATAAAGGAGTAAATGGCATGAATGAAAAAATAAAAAAAGGTTTTACTCTAGTAGAGCTGATTTTAGTAATTTCTATAATGGGAATATTGACTAGTGTACTAGTACCTTGTGCAGCGGGATATATAAATAGGACAAAACAAGCAAAAGTTGAACAATTAGCCCGTCAAATTTCCTTGGCTGTCTATAATGATTATTTAGATGAAGAGAAATATGATTCCAGTAGTATTATAAATTCTATTAAAGATATGACAAATGGAAATATAGAAAATTTAACAGTTCCAAGTGCTATGGATGCATATAATAAAGTTGATATAGGCTTTAAGAGCAGCGGAATTAATTATGTTGTAACGGTTTGGCCCCTAAGTGGCAATTATGAAGTTAAATAGAGTTAGCAAGGGATACACCCTAGTAGAGCTAACAGCAGCTATTGTAATAATATCTATGCTGTGCAGCATTGGTGTATTTGGATCCAAGGCTTACAATAAGATGAAAAACAATATTGAAACAACCAAGTTCAATAATTCATTTCTTGTATTTATTAACAATTCAAAAATGTTCTGCAGAGAAAAGGAACAAGGCGGTCATATACTTGTGGATATAAGCAATAATTCCATTTCCTTCTACGCTCATGAATATAATACTGGTGGTATAACTTCAAGAAAAAGAGGCATTCTCCAGGTTCCAAAGGGTTTTAAATTAACTCAAATTAACATTGCAAGAATTGATAAATCTATTCAGATTGATAGATTTGGAATGACAAGCGATGCCTTTAGTTTTAGATATATTGATAAGGAAGGAGGAACACATATAATATCGATGTGTGTAGGATCTGGTTATGTCACAAATTAGACATTAAAAAAAGCCCACAAAGGGCCTCTTAATTTAATAGCTCTATATTAATATTTTCACCATCCCATTCTATTTTACGGACCACACTTGATATTAGTAATCTTCGCTGCTGGTTATCTTTACATTTTTCAAAAGAAGTTTTAAAATTTTTAAGCTGCTTGTAAAAAAGTTGATTTTTTAAATCATTTTCGTTTTGCATTTCTTTTTGTCTTTCTAATCCTAATAGTTCTTCCTTTAATCTAGTATTTTCTTTACTTAATCGTTCTAGTTCAATTGTAATATATGCAGAAGCTTCTATGCTTAATAGAGCCATTTGTTTTATTAGATTTTGAATAGCAGTATCATTGCTAGAAATAGACTTCTTAATCCTTTTAATTTCACTCATATCATATGTTGATTTAGTGTTATATATTTTATTAAATTCATCCTCATTTATGCTTAAATTATAGAGTTTTTCAAGCACTGCTTTTTCCATTGCATCTTTTCGAATGTTTTTATTGTCGCATTTCCCATATAAACTTTTATTTGTGCAAGAGTAGTAAGCAGTTCTTTCACTTTTACCTTTAGGTGTATTTCCTAAAGCCACACGCATACTGATTCCGCATTTTGAACATCTTAAAATACCTGTTAAGTAAGAGTATTTTGAACTTCCTCTTGAAATATCCATTTTAGTTTTATTTTTATCAAGCATTTCCTGCACTAGGATCCAATCATCGCTTTTTATAATGCCTTTATGTTTTCCGGTAGCAAATACCCATTCATTCATTGGTTTAAAATTGTTTGTACCAGTTTTTTGATTGTAAGGTATAAATCCGTTACCGTTCATTTCGCCAACAATATTTATTCCTCTGTCTTCACAGTATTCTTTAACCTTTTCGTTAGTTATAACATAATTTGGAGCTGTCAAAACCCTTCTAACAGGGTGCACACCCCATTTACGGTACTCAATACCAATATTTTTTGTTACTAAATATTTTACCACTTTATATATACTTTTATACTCTAGGTATTTATCAAAAATTAGTTTAACCAATTCTATTTCCTCTGGTATTATCTGTAGATAAGTCACTGGTTTACCTTTTTCAACTGTCTTTACAGCCTGGAAACCAAGTGGTGGATTTCCGCCCAACCATCGGCCAGTCTTAGCCAATTCGAGCATATTATCCTTAACACGTTCAGCTATAGTTTCACGCTCCAATTGAGCAAATACAGAAGCTATGTAAAGCATAGCACGTCCCATTGGAGTGCTAGTGTCAAATTGCTCTCTTACACTAACAAAATTAATTTTTAGCTTTTCAAGTCTTTCCATAAAGGCTGAAAAGTCTGCTATATTTCTACTGATACGATCTAATCTATAACAAATTAAAGTATCAAATTTTTTCTTCTTAGCATCTTCTAACATTTTCTGAAACTCAGGTCTTGCTGTATTCTTACCGGAGAAACCTTCATCCTCATAAATTAGGTATTCAGTCACACCTAAATTTCTTCCATAGTCTTTGCAAATCTGAATTTGATTCTCTACAGATTCTCCTTTACATGTTATAACTGATTTTCTACTATATATCGCTGCTATCATATATACCTCCAAAATATTAAAATAAAAAAACCCAATACATGACTAAATAATAGTCTGCATAGGGTTTCGTGGAACCTCTTAATATTTACAAGGCAAAATAGACTTCAAGAGTCTTTATGGGTTTCTATCTATAATATAACAAACGTGTGTTTGAGTGTCAATAGTTAGTTGTTTTATAACCCAAGTAGCTGTTTCTTTTTGGTGTTAAATTCATCTTGATTTATAACACCATCATCTAATAATTTTTTGAATTTAACTAATTCATCAGCCGCTGATTCCTTAGTAACAACTGCTGCTGATTCAGAAAATGATTCTATGTATTCTTTGATTTTTAATGCAACTTCATAAGCTTTTTTATCAGCGAATATAACTGAATTTTCATCATTTACTGCATCAAATGCTCCACCTGTTAATTTAGCAGAACTATCTCTTGCTACACCTCCAGCGATAGAAAATTGAATGAAACCCACTGCCAACCCTGGCTTTTTAACTTCAACGGAAGAAATATTTCTTATTGGCAGGGTCTTTTCTCTTTTAGCTGAGAAAAGTTTACCTTTCTTTATTATTTTAACTGTGTTTCCTTCTACAACAATACTTTTTCCTTGTCTTCCTGTTAATTCTAAGTTCATAATTTATCCTCCTCAAAATAAAAATATTTATAATTAATTATAATTACAAACCAATCTATAAAATAAAGGGTAGGTGCTCAAAGGCTCTCTTAATGGTCGTATTTTTATTCGACAATAATATATAAGTTACGACATATTACATAATAGTAAAATATTTCTGCCAATATTATAAAAAATACTCAAATCTTATTTTGAAATTTGAGTTTTAATATCTCTAATGGCACTTTTTCTATAGCTGCAATCTGTTGTAGCGAGTACTCTTTATAATTTTCAATTTTTTCATCTGAGATAAGCATTTCTATTGCAAATAAATTTGCTTCTTTTTCATATTTGTTAATATTAAATAGTGTATGATTTTTTAAAAATGTGCAATTTGTTTTAGGATGAAGTATAGCATGTCCTAATTCATGTGCACAAATGACCTTCTGAACATAGTCGGGAAGAGATGAATTAATGTAAATAAACTTCTCTCTTCTCTCATACTGATAAAGTCCATTTATCTCCTCATGCAAAGGCCATTCTATTACATGTATATGTAAAAGGTCAGCTATAATAAAAGGATCTTCTGTTTTGTATTTTTTTATTAATATCTTTACCTTATCTTTAATACATCCCCTCAAATTAATACCCCCAATTTTACGACCATTAACCCATTTTAAGCTATTCTTTTCTGTATTGTTTTGGAGTATATTTTTTATTTATAATTTTTGCTTGTTTCATACCAAATTCAAGAGCATCTAAAATACTTTGTAGCGCTTCCTCTGAAACTGGTTCTCCAGAAAGCATTAGTCCTTTTTGTTGCTCCATAAATTCTTCTTTTACTTGTTTAAGTCTTTTTTCTATATCTTTTTCATCTTTTTTTGATAATTCAGGTTGAGCATTTTCTTTTTCTAAACTATTTTCATCTTTATATCCAGAAGCTTTAAGCATATATATTTCATCAACATCTAGGTATTTTGACAATAGTTTTAGTGTATTTAAATCAGGATTTGTAGTTATATCCTTCTCAATCCTGCTAATAGTTGTATTACTTATACCAGTGACTTGAGCTAATTTTCTTTGAGAATATCCTTTGTTTTCTCTTAATCTTGTTATATATTTACCAAAGGATTCGGTTTCTAATTTATTAAGCATACCCAAACCTCCTTATAGTAGTATTTTACTGTATTTGTTGCATAGATGAAACAAATATATTATTTTTTTTAAAATAAGTGTTGCATAAAAGTTACACTTAGGTATATAATATAAACATAGAGTGTCACATAAGTGCAACACTAAATAAAGGAGGTGAACACTTGCAAGCTCAACTTAAAGTTAATTTGAAAAATTTTACAGAATTAATGAATAAATACTCATTGAGCATGGCTGATTTAGCAAAAAAACTTGGCGTATCAAGAGCTCAGCTTTGGAGAGTATTAAATGACAAAAGTAACCCTGGAGAACAATTTATAGCTGGATTCAAGGCTTCTTTTCCAAAAGAGAACTTTGATAATTTTTTTTCAATTTGTGTGTTGCAACAAAATGACACCACTACTACTGCTTAACTTATTTTATGTAGTTCTTTGAAAATTAAATACAGAAAGAGGATGGAAAAGTGAGGAACGACTTAATCATAAAAGAGATAAATTTTTATGGTGATAATTTAGTTGCAGTAAAAGACAAAAACACTGACAAAATTTACACAGGTGTTAGCTATATCTGCAAAGGAGTTGGATTAAGTAAAAGTCAAAAGGATACACAGGTTCAAAATGTTCAAACCGATTTAGTTCTTAAAAAAGGGTGCTTGAAATTCGAGGCAGGGGTATTTGATTCAAATAATGAAACCATAGCAATAGATATTGATTATTTACCTTTGTGGCTAGCAAAGATTAATATTACTCCAAGCATGAAAACAGGGCAACTAGAAGTTGTGGAGAGGTTAATTGAATATCAACTTAAGGCAAAAGATGCATTAGCAGAAGTTTTCTTAGGTAAAAAGCCAACTTGCTTAGAAGATATATTAATTCAACAGTTGCAAGAAATGAAAGATATGAGATTGCAAATAGAGAAGGCATCTCAAGAAACTGCAGCAGTTAAACAAGAGGTTGAGGATATAAGAGAAGTAGTAGAAATTAGACCTTCCCAAAATTGGAGAAGTGAAACAAACTCTCTTATAACTAAAATATGCTACAAGCTCAAAGATTATCAGAAGCCTAAGGATGAAATCTATAAAGCGCTCCAAGAACGTGCTTCTTGCGATTTAAAAGTTAGGTTGAAGAATATGAGAGGAAGATTAGCATTAGAAGGTGCTACAAAAACAAAAATAGATAATTTGAATTACTTAGATGTAATCGCAGAAGATAAGAAGCTTATCGAAATTTATACAGCAATAGCCAAAGAAATGGCTATCAAATACAAAATTGCTTAGGAGGTGATGAAGTGAGTAAGAAAATTAGAACTACTGACACGGATTTAACAGTAACCACTGGCACTTCATTAATTGTTAAGGTTGGAGCTTTTAAATTTATCAAAGAAGAAACATATCCGTGGATAGATATCTATATGACTGGTGGTAAAACTGATGAATTACTTGAACAAAATGATTCTGAGAAAACGGATGAACTAATTGATTTAGAAGAGTTAAAAATATTCGCTTTAAATTGGATGTTTAACAATGTTGAAATTGTTAAAGAAATCGAGTCAATTGAAAATTAAAAATTAAATAGGGTTTCGTGGAACAGGGGAATGAGGGCATTAAACTTTTGGAGGGTTTCTAATGTTTGAAAATTATGACGAGTTTAGATGTCCATCATGTAATAAATTATTTTTTAAATACAAATTGAAAGGTAGCTTAAGAGTTGAAATAAAATGCACTAGATGTAGTAAAATTACCAATTTAATAATTGAGAAAGGAAAGGGGGATGCAATTGGCTAGAAAAGTAAAAGAAGTAAAGGTAAACGTAAGGATTGTAAATCCAGAATCCATTCCTGCAGCAGAAATAAATCTAACTAGAACTGTTGCAAAAATGGCTAAAGAGGGCGCATTTAAAATTAGTTAGGTTGTGATTGTAATGGAAAATATAAAAGATAACATCACTAAAAAAATCGCTTATTTGTACTGCATGGCCGAAAAGTATGAAGACTTAAATAGCAAAGCACGTGGTCAATACAACTGGCGGCTACAAGGCATTCATTGCTCTATTCAAGCGTTGGAAGAAATACTATCAGGCGACGTGTCTTTTAGCGACTGGGATGAAGCTTATAAAGAGGACTTGAAGGAGTTTGAGGAAAGAGGTGAATAGATGATATTTTCAGTTATAACCATCAATAACTGGTTCTTCGACACTGAGGAAATGCTAATTCCAGTTAAGATAGGTGATATCAAACAAGGCTTTATTACAGCATTCAGAAACCTAAGATTACTTACTATAGGTGGTAGGTATAGAGGTGACGTAAGAATATAGGCATTAAGTTGTTTAGGAATAAAAAGTATTTATAAAAATAAGGGGATGGAAAAATGAAGAGCTTTAAAGGATTTAATAAAAATTTACAATGCAGAGGAATGCAGTACGAGATAGGTAAGACCTACGAGGAACAGGAAGCAAAAGTATGTAACAGAGGTTTACACAGCTGTGAGTATCCGTTAGATGTTTTTAACTACTATGCACCTAACGATAGCAGATATTGCGAAGTTGAAGCAGATGGCAAAATCGACAAAGAAGATGATGGAGATAGCAAGATTGCTTCTACAAAACTTCATATCGGATTAGAGATTGGAATTAAAGGGATTGTTGAAGCTGGTGTTAAGTTTATTTTAGACAGAGTTGATTGGAAGAATGCAAAAGAATCTAATGATCAAGACCAAAGTGCTGCCACTAATACAGGATACCGAAGTGCTGCCATAGTGGAAGGCAAAGAATCAGTTGCTATGTCTATAGGATACGAAGGCAAAGCCAAAGGTGCTCTAGGATGCTGGATTGTATTAGCAGAATGGTTCAATGATGATGAAGAAGAATACCATATAAAAGATGTTAAATCTACCAAAGTAGATGGTGAGATTATTAAAGAAAACATTTTCTACACGCTAAAAGATGGTAAATTTGTAGAAACTGAATAGAATCGAGGGGATGGCAAAGTGATTGAACTGGATGGAGAAGAGATATTTGACAGCCGGACAGGAGAGACAGTTAAGGAAACCAGTGAACTTAATAAAGAGGAAATAAAAGAAATTATGGAGGGATAAGAAAGTGAGTAAAATTCTACTAGAAAATTTAAAACTGAAAAACTTTAAAGGAATATGGGAATTAAACATAGACTTTTCAAAGTTAACTGACATCCTTGGAGATAACGGAACAGGTAAAACTACTGTATTTGATGCTTTTACTTATCTGTTATTTGATAAAGACAGCCAGGACCGTAAGGACTTTGAAATTAAGACCTTAGATGAAAATAACAATGTAATTCACGGTCTAGAACATGAAGTGACAGGAACCTTGAACATAGATGGAAGGTCAACAGTTTTAAGCAAGATCTATAAGGAGAAATGGACTAAAAAAAGGGGAGAAGCCGATAAGCAGTTAACTGGACATGAAACTCTTTACTATATTGATGAAGTTCCAGTTAAAAAATCAGAGTTCCAAGAGAGAATTAACGACATCATAGATGAACAGCTCTTCAAACTTCTTAGCAATCCTTTGTATTTTAGTTCAAATATGAAGTGGCAAGATAGAAGAAATCTGATTATAGACATTATTGGCGATGTATCCCAGGACAGAATACTTAATTATAAGAGCAGTCTAAAGGGTTTAGAAATCCTATTGAAAGATAAGGATGTAGACACTCTTAAGAAATCCATAGCAGCCAAAAAGAAAAAGTTAAATGATGACATAAAGGCTATTCCTATAAGAATTGATGAATGTAATAACTCTATAAAGGATTTGGATTTTGGAGCGCTAGAAGTAAGAAAACAAGGGATAATCACTCAAATACAAAGTGTTGAGGAGCAGCTTTTAGATAGTTCAAAGATCAATGATGAACTCCTTAAAGAAAAAGACAGACTATACAGCCTTAAATCAAAACTAAGAGATATTGAATATAAAGCAAGAGAAGATGCAGAACTACCACTCAAGCAGCTTAGAGCAGAACTAAATCAAGCGCTTGATGAAGAGAATAGCTTGAATAATCAACTTGCTAGAATAACTTATAAAATTCAACCTAAAGAAACTCAAATTACTGACCTAGAGAAAGAGATTATCGACCTAAGAGAAAAATGGAACAGAATCAACCAAGAAACGCTGGTAATTCCTGAGGATAGCTTTATTTGTCCTACATGCAAAAGACCATTCGAGGAACATGATGTTGAAGATAAGAAGCATGAAATGACAGAAAACTTTAATCTTAATAAAGCTAAAAAACTAAGTGAAATAAATGATACTGGAAAGAAGCAAAAGGGGAGATTAGAAGGTATCAAAGCAGAGTTGAAAAGTTTGGCAGCTGAAAAAACTTCCATTGAAACCAAGTTAGCAGAAGTTAGGGAGGTGGTAGTAGAAAGAAAGGTCCTAGTAGATAAATTTGAACCAGTTATAAATTTAGGATCATATCCTGAACATAGAAAAATCAAAAATCAAATAGAGGAATTAGAAACTAAACACGCTCAGCCAGCAGAAGCTAATGCTCAGCTAAATGAGTTAAAGGGTAAGAAATCTGCACTACAAAACGAACTACATGAGGTTAATAGCCAACTGACTTATAAAGAGCAAAATGAAAAGTTTAAGGCTAGGGTAATTGAACTGGAAGAAGAAGAAAAGGCACTCGCTCAACAAATAGCTGAGATAGAAGGACAAGAGTTTATGTGCGAAGAGTATATCAAAACCAAGGTTGAATTATTGGAAAGCAGCATAAACAGTAAGTTTAAATTTGTAAGTTTTAAATTATTCGATACCCAAGTGAATGGCGGTCTAGTTGAAACTTGTGAAGCCTTAATTAACGGTGTTCCATTTTCAAACGCAAATACTGCAAGTCAAATAAATGCTGGACTGGATATCATAAATGCCTTATCTGAGCACTATAGTGTATCAGCTCCAATATTCATAGATAACCGTGAAAGCGTAAATGAAATATTGGAATGTAACTCACAAATTATAAACCTTATCGTGAGTGAAGATAAAAAACTAAAAGTTGAAAGTAAAGAAAGCGAGGTAGCTTAATATGAGTGAAAATAATCAATTATCACTAGTTAAAGAAGAAGCCCTTAATGTAGTAACATCAAAGATTACAGAACTGCAAAAGCAACAGAATATAGTAATTCCAAAGAACTATTCACCTCAAAATGCAATGAATAGTGCATGGTTAATGCTTCAAGATATCAAGGATAAAAATGATAAACCTGCGTTGGAGATATGCACTAAAAACTCAATAATAGAAGGTCTCT
Organism: Bacillota bacterium; assembly: GCA_030706015.1. GTDB lineage: Bacteria > Bacillota > Clostridia > Clostridiales > Clostridiaceae > JAUZPI01. The sequence continues at coordinate 49,600 of JAUZPI010000003.1, read as the reverse complement.
ACAACATGGTGCTACAAGGTCTAAGTCCTGCTAAGAAGCAATGCTATTTTGTAGTATACGGAAGTAAACTGCAACTTATGAGAAGCTACATGGGTACCGTAGCAGTTACCAAAAGACTAAATGGAATAAAAGACATAAAAGCATATTGCATCTATGAGGGTGATGAATTTGAGCAACAATATGATCTAGATACTGCCACATTGAAAATAACTAAGTTTAATCCTAAATTTGAGAACATAGATATAACCAAAATTAAAGGTGCATTTGCAGTTGTACTAGGAGAGAAAGGTCCAATTCATACTGAGGTAATGAATATTGACCAAATTAAAAAAGCTTGGGGCCAAGGAATTGCTTATAAAAGTGGTAGGTCTACAGCACATAATAACTTCACTGATGAAATGGCAAAGAAAACTGTAATCAATAGAGCCTGCAAGATGTTTGCCAATACCTCAGATGATAGTGATTTACTAATCGAAGCATTTAACAAATCTGATGAAAGAACATTTGATGAAGCAGATGTTGTGAATAATGTTGACTATGAAGTTAAAGAAGAAATCAAAGATAAGGGAAACACTAAAGAAATTGACATTAATCAACCTGTTAAACAAGAAGAAAAAGCAACTCAAAAGGTAATAGATGTTGAACCAACTCCAGTTGATTCTAAACAAACGACCTTTGATGGACCAGGTTTCTAGATATGAGATTGAAAGTTTTAAGCAGTAGCAGCTTGGGTAATTGCTATCTGTTAGAGGGAGAAAAAGAAACATTGATACTGGAATGTGGAATCAATTACAAAAGCATTCTAAAGGGCTTGAATTTCAATCTGAGTAATGTTGTAGGGTGTTTAGTCACACATGAACACAAAGACCATTCTAAGTCGCTTAGAGAGTTGCTAAGGTACGGAATAGACATTTACACAAGTTTAGGTACAGCTAGAGCAATTGTAAAGGAATGTAATGCGTTAGAAACCTACCATAGACTTAATTTTATAAAGTCAGAAGAGCAAATTACTTTGGGTGGTTTTACAATTCTACCATTTGAAACACAACATGATGCAGTAGAGCCACTTGGATTTCTCGTACAGCACGAGGAAATAGGAAAATTACTCTTCATAACTGATAGCTATTATTGTCAATACAAATTTAAGGGACTTAACCACATTCTTATAGAGTGTAATTATAGTACTGAAATACTACAGGATAATATAAGTGAGGGGAAAATTCCTCTTAGCTTAAGAAATAGACTGCTAAAATCACACTTTAGTCTAGCAAATGTAAAAGAGTTCTTAAGCGCTAATGACTTAAGCCAACTTAGAGAAATAGTGCTTATACATCTAAGTGATGGAAACAGCAATTCAGAAGAGTTTAAAACTGAGATTGAAAAACTTACAGGAAAACCAACTTATGTGGCAGATAAAGGACTAGAAATTGAATTGTAAAGGGGCGTGAGGATATGCTCACAAAAAAGAAAAAGTCCTTGCTAAAGGACTTAATCTAAACAGAAATTCGTTAGTAAATAGGATAAGAGTCGGCAAACTCTTGTCCCCATTATAACACATGTAAATGAATGGGGGAATTATTATGAACCACAAATTCATTAACAGGAACACTTTTTTTAAAGCGGCGATTGCCGCAATCTTCCTCTTTACTAGTATATCCATAACTACAGAACAATATACCCAAAAAGTTACATTTCCTAAAATTTTATATTACAAAACTTATACAGTTCAAGAGGGAGATACACTAAGTCAAATTGCAGAAAGATTCAAGTCTAAAGACACCGAATTAACCAACTATATAGCAGAGATAGAATACCAAAACAATAGATCTAGCAGCGAAGTAATGGCAGGAGAGGTTCTACAAATACCAATAGAAGAATAATGACCCCCTTCAAATTCTGAGGTACTTCAAAATTTGAGGTACTGCAAATCTTGAAGGAGGGGTACTTCAAATTTTGAACCAGGGTACTTCAAAATTTGCGTAATAACTATATCCAATTAACTATATTAATTTTTAACTATATTAAAGATAAAGAAGAAGGTGACTAGATGGATAAAGTATATGATAAGACAACTGGGTTTCATTTTACGATAATTGATAACTATGTTTTGGATCATAAAAGTTTAAATGGTGATGAACAGATAATTTATATTCACCTAAAAAAATATGCTAACTCAAATAGTGAATGCTTTCCTGGTATTGGAACATTAGCTACAAATTTAAAATGGTCTGAAAATACTGTTAGAAAAAATTTAAAGTCACTAGAAGATAAAGGATTTATTTCTATAGAGCATAGATTTGATGGCCAGAAGTATAAAAGTAACCTTTATACATTGTTGCCTTATCCAGAGTATGTGGAAGAGGAAGAAGTTAAACAGGATACTACTGCAGCAGAAGAGCCTAAAGAAACTGTAAAAGGCATAGGTGATGTAATAAAGGTTTATCAAAATAATATCAACCCTGTATGTGGAAGCATGGAACGTGATGAATTAATAAAGTGGTTTGAAACATTCGAGGATAATGCAGACGTAATAATCAAAGCTATTGAGGTAGCAGTTCATGAGAATGTTAGGAAGATTAAATATATAAACAGTATTTTAGCTGATTGGAATAGCCAAGGCATAAAGACTTTAGGTCAAGCAGAAGCATACACAAGCCAAAGGAATCACAAGGTTAAAAAAGGCGGTGATAAGGTTGGAGGAACTCGAGCAACTAATACAAAAGACACGGCAGAAATTATCGACTTCGGGAAACTCGGAGGTTAAAACCCAATCAGAGTATAAATGCAATAAATGCAGAGATACCGGATGGGTCCTAACCGAGAGAGGAACTTATGCTAAATGTGACTGTGTAGAGTTGGACTACATCAAAAGGCTATGGGATAACAGCGGAATCAAGGCAGACCAAAAGAATCTAAAGCTGAACGACTACAAGCCTTACGATGAAGTAACCAAGGCTGCCAGAGCAAAAGCTGTTGAATATATAAAATCCTTTGAAGAAATAAAAGACACTAGAGAAAATAGCTTCGGATTGTTCGGTCAACCAGGAGCCGGCAAAACTCACATAGTTATAGCAATAGGCACCAACCTTATTAACCGAGAAGCTAATCCAGTGCCAGTTGTATATATGCCTTACTTAGAATCCATGAGAGAACTTAAAGCTAATACCCTAGATGATGAATACTATAACAAACTAATTAACCGATACAGCAGAGCCAAGCTTTTGATAATTGATGATTTGTTCAAGGATAAGGTAAAGAAAGGCAGATTGGTTGGTGAATTGAGCGAATCGGACATGAAACACATTTATCCAATACTTAATTATAGATACAATAACAGGCTGCCAATGCTTGTATCCAGTGAGTGTACTCCTAGAATGTTATTCGATTTGGATGAAGCATTAGCTGGAAGAATTATTGAAGCCTGCGGGGATAATATTACGGTCTTTAAGGACCAGAAGAATAATTATAGAATGAGAAAATTCTTTAAGGAGGGATAGGGGTGGATGAAATATTTGAAGAAGGCAATGCCTTGTACGAAAAAAGAGATTACAAAAATGCAATTAAAAAGTATAGAGAAATAAGCATAGATTCAGAATTTTATCGTGCAGCAGTATATAACATTGGAACATGTTATGTGAAACTAAAGCAATACGATAAAGCGTTAGAAAGTCTTAAATCAGCATACATCCTTAAGCAAGATAACAAAGCTGCTTTCAACTTAGGATATGCTTATCTAAAAACTGGCGATAAAAAGAAAGCTCTCATGTATTTTAATACAGCTTGGGCGCTAGATAATGATGATGAGGATGCTGAGAAAGCTGTAAAAGCAATGCTTAGAGAAGTGAAAAAGATTAATTAAAAGGGAATAAGGGGGATAAGAAAATGAGTAGAAGGATGTTGGTTAATAACGAGCATGAAGAAACTTTAGAGGTAGTACAGGTAGCACGTGACTACAAATGCAGCTATGCAGAAGCAGTAAGACAAATACAAGCAAACAAAGGCAGTAGAGCCTTTGCAGAAGTAATGTTTATTCAGCAATGGACTCAACAAGCTGGACAAGTTTACCAGGCGTAGGAGGGACACAGATGGATTATATAGCTTCGGAAGAATTTAATAAGCAGCCTACAGAGGTTCATCCTAATGGATTAATAACTAAGCCAAGGGGTAATGAAAGACTAGTACCCTACGAACCATCTTATAAAGTAGGAGATGTTCTTTATATCAGAGAAACATGGACCACAATAGACGACTTTCAAAATTACGCTGATGTGGAAATAGACAAAGATTTGAAGTATCTCTATAAATGTGATGATAACGGTGTTGAGCATACGTTTATAGATGTTGGTGTAAAAAGGTGGCGACCATCAATCCATACGCCTAAAGAAGCAGCAAGGATATTCTTAAAGGTTACTGATGTTAGAGTTGAGAGATTACAGACCATTACAGAGGATGGGGCAATAAAGGAAGGTTTTAATGAAGTGCCTGAGTTGTTTACAGCAAGAGAACTATTTGAAGCAGAATGGAATAGTATCTATAAAAATTGGGATGAAAACCCTTGGGTATGGGTAATAGAGTTTGAAATAAAAGAAATCAAAAATAGAGAGGGGAAATAAAATTATGAAATCAACAGGAATAGTAAGAAGAGTGGACGAGTTAGGAAGAATAGTAATTCCAAAGGAGCTAAGAAGAACATTCAATATTGAGGAGAAAGATGCTTTAGAAATCTTTGTAGATGGAGAGCACATAATTCTAAAGAAGTATGAGCCAGCATGTGTATTCTGCGGTGAAGCTAAAGAAGTTGAAAACTACAAGGGTAAAAATATCTGCAAGAAATGCCTTGGCGAAATTAAAGGATTGAAGGTGGTTAAGTAATGGAGTACAAATACTGCTTGATAGTTAGTCAATACTATCATTCAAGACATATGTTTATAGTTAAGATAGGTGAAAACTTCATTGAGAAGGCAAGAAAGTTTGCGTTAGAGTTAAATAGATATAAGAGGTCAGTAGACGATGAAAGTTTAGAAAACTTAGGGGATTTAGATCCTAAATATTGTGGTGACACAAGTGAATTAAGGCCAAGATATAACATTAATGATGCTGGAGATATTTATTTTATAAATGCCTGCTATGTAAATAAGTGCATGTGGGATTCTTGGGAATATAGAGAAGCTACTAGGCGCGAGTCTGCAGGTTTTAAAAAGAAGTCAGTATTAAATGATATTAGTCAACATCATAATTACGAAAAGGTTCAAGAGATAGTCGAGAAACACTTTGAAATAGTCTAATAGAGAGGTGGTTAAGTAATGGAGTTAAAGAAGCTTCTAAGCAAACAAAAGGAGTTGGACAACCTTATTTTTAAAAATGCTGAAATATCTGAATATCCTAAGGAAAAAATCAAACTGGCTCTCTTAGTTGAGTTGGGTGAGTTAGCGAATGAGGTTCAAAGCTTTAAGTACTGGAAGAAAGAACAGTATATCGTTAGATCCAAGATAGAAGAAGAATGGGCGGATTGCTTTCACTTTGCTCTAAGTCTAGAGAATGAGTTGCACCAAGCAAATGAAGCAGTGATTAACCATATAGATTTGATTTTAGATAAAGAGGATATTGACAAAGCTTTCTTGGTGGCTTTCTCAAATGTTTCAGATGAACAATGTGTTTTAGCAACAATCGTTGCCTTAGGAAGATGCCTGGATATTAGCTTAGAAGAAATGGAAGCAGCATATAACAAGAAATATAAGAAGAATATAGAGAGACAGCAGCAGGGGTATTAGTAGAATTTCGGGGGCAGAGAGGTGAAATAATGTTTATACAGGATATAGATCTAAAGCTTAAGGATTGGGCATTTAGCCAGAGGAAAAACTTGCCATACGAATTAAAATTAGAACTTACTAAAAAAAGAATAGAGGACTGGTATAGCCACTGGAGCGGAGATGTTTACATTAGCTTTAGCGGTGGTTTAGATAGTACAGTTTTGCTTCATTTAATTAGAAAACATCTATATAGCGATATACCTGCTGTATTTGCTGACACTGGCTTAGAATATCCTGAGCTAAAACAGTTTGTAAAAACTTTTGACGATGTAACTATATTAAGACCTCAGAAATCATTTAGGCAAGTTATAAAAGAATATGGTTATCCAGTGGTATCAAAAGAGACAGCAGCAAAGGTAAGAAAATTAAGAAATGGCAACCTAGGAGAGCGTTATAGAAATTATCTTCTCAACGGAGATGAACGAGGTTCTATAGGAAAGCTTGCAGAAAAGTGGAAAATACTTTTGGATGCACCATTTGAAACTTCTGAAAAGTGCTGTGATGTTATGAAGAAGAAACCATTTAAAGAGTATCATAAAAAAACTAATCGTGTTCCTTACGTTGGAATTACACAAGATGAAAGTTTTGAACGTAGGAGGAAATATGAAAAAACAGGCTGTAATGTTTATGATTCCAATGTTCCCAAGAGCCAGCCTATGGGTTTTTGGACTAAACAGGATGTATTAAGATATGCAGCAGAAAATAATATAGACATTTGTAGTGTATATGGTGAGATAAAGCAAAGCTCTTCTGGAGAATTATATACAACAGGAGTACAAAGGACAGGCTGCATGTTTTGTGCTTTTGGATGCCACATGGAAGGATGCCCTAATAGATTTCAAAAGATGCAAATTACCCATCCACAGCTCCATGAATATTGCTTTAAATCTTGGGAATCTGGAGGACTTGGTATGGCGGAGGTATTAGATTATATTAATGTACCATACCTGGCAGAAGTCGATGCTATTAATGGACAAGGTGCCAGATACCAGCAGTTTAAGATAGTTTAAGATAGTTTAAAAAGTTAATTCAGAATCTGAATAAAGGACGACATAATAGTTTATAAAAATTAAGGGGGAATTTATAGAATGAGCAATAGTAGTTTATGGGTAATGGATAAAAATTTTAATGGTGAGGAATTAATAGAATTTAAAAATTCTTGGTTATTTTCTCCTGTATCGTGGGATATTTTATTAGAAAAATATATTCCAAAGAAACCATTTGAAAGCAAAAGAAGTTTTTTAAGTGCTACAATGTTTGATAAAACTATACATGGAAGGCTGAATGAAAAACTCAACAATTCAGAAGTTCAAGAAGATAGAGTATTATGGGAAATGAGCAATCAACAGGTGTTTTTTACAAAAGATAAAGTTTTTATTGTAAATTCGATAAAGATGTTTCTTAAAACAAATAAAGAATATGCTACCGAATTGGAAGAGCATATTCATGATAGATTTAATGAAATAGCAGAAGAAATATTAAAAATAGATGAAAATGAATATCCGTTTTTAATATTTAAAAATACCAGTTGTGATGATAATGTAGAATATTGGTTTTCTAAATATGATGAAGAAAGTGATGAATATATAGATAGAAGCCTTAAAGAGCTGAATGAAAGAGTAACCGAGTTTGTCAATATTGAAAATGAAATTATTAAAGGATTTACAAGCAACTTAGACTACTTTAGTTAGTTCGTCTTTCAAGGAAAATACGACTCTAAGGAGGTTAGTAACATGCCTAGTCTAAAAGAAGCTCTATGCATGCTAGGAATGGTAGCTGTAATTGCTGCTGTATGTATACCAGAGATAGCAAAAGGCATAAAGGAAATTAAATAAAACTTAGTTAGAAGCACAGCAAATTAAGCAATAGTAACACTATATAAACCGTTATATCTGTATATACAAATAATACAATAATCTTGGACAGGCTTCGGCTTGTCCTCTAAGGAAAAATGGTTGGTGATTCTGATGGATAAGTTTGTAATCCTATGTGTTGGATTCAGGAGTTCAAAGATAATAAGAGAATATTTCAAGATAATTCAAAATGCTCAGGAAGAAGAGCAAAGGAGAAAAATCGAACAACTTGAGGTAAGTGAGCAATATTTAGCATCGTGGATAATGCCAAAGCCAAAATCATTAAAAGATTTGATTGATGAAATTAGCGCGGAATTTAATGAAAAATGTGAAGTTAAACCTCAAATTAAAAGGCCTGAGAACTGGAAGAAAAACAGATTCTACGATTAAGGAGATGAAAAAATGGAATACTGCAAAGAGTGCGGCACAACTGCAGGAATAGAGGAACACCATATTGTATATCGTTCCCAAGCTTCCTATATGGTAGGTGCAAGAATAAATATTAAATATCTTTGTGGAGAACACCACAGGGGAAACGCTAGTCCTCATAGGGACAGAAAAATAGATTTGAAGTACAAGAAAGAGTTACAGAAGAAATTGTTTGAGTTATTCAACAAGGAATATTATCACAAGTCGGAGATAGCAGAGTTACTGGGAATTAATCATAATCAGGTAGACAAGCTTACAAAAACATTAACATGGTGCAAGGAAGGCTACGAGAGAATTGACATAGTACGATCATGCATGGGAGGGATGCTCTATGCTGACTAAGGAACAACGGAAAGAAGCAGCCAGAAGGACATCTAATGCTATAGCAATGAAAAAGAAAAACAAAATGTATGAAGAAAGGCGAATGGAAAGTGAATTAAATAACATCCACTACAGAGGTATGGAAAAAACCATGAGGAAGAAGGTGGGGCAGTTTTGATACTAGCAATAGATCCTGGAAATATTGAAAGCGGAATTGTGCTTATAGATGATAATTTGAAGCCAATAGAATTCGGGAAATATGTAAATGAAAATGTTAGGCAAGAGTTAAGAAGATATATTAAAAAGTATGGATATGATCTATGTATTGTAATTGAAATGATAGATAGCTATGGTATGGCAGTAGGTAAGGAAGTATTTGAAACATGTGTATGGATAGGTAGATATAAAGAAATGGCCGAATACTACAACATGAATGCAACTTATATCTACAGAAAAGAAGAGAAGTTAAATCTTTGCCATTCCAACAGGGCTAATGATAGCAATATTAGAAGAGCCTTAATAGACAGGTTTGCTAAGCATGACTTAAAGAACGGTAAGGGTACTAAGAAGAATCCTGATTGGTTTTACGGTTTTGCTAAAGATGTTTGGGCAGCCTATGCTGTTGGAATTACTTATTATGATATGTATGTGAAGGGAGAACAATAATGGAGTATATAAACGAAATTACCATAAATGAAGCTGTAATACATGCACTAGATAGCAATGCAGGGGAACCTATTTTAAATGAATATCCTCTAAGACTTAATGATGAAACCTACATGTTTATTCACAAAATTACTGCAAAGAGTCTTAAAGATGAAAAATTGAAGTATGCAAAATTCAATAACGATTCAGTCATTAAAGATCTAGCCAGCGACTATATTAACGGGCATAAGGAATTAATTGAGATATCCCAAGAGATAGCAAAGGATATTTTCAGTATTATGAAACACAAATGTAATATTCCTTCTGCAGATTTGTTAGTAGTTTCTATTTCTACTGAGTATGGACCAATAATTGCAATATTCAAGCTGGATTATGCAAAGAACTATCATCATAACATTGAATTTGTTGATAACAAGTTGGGAATGAACATTATTCCAGTAACATCATTGCCTAAGACAGTAAAGCAATGTGCATTTATAAAGGGCATGAAACTAAATGGAAGTTATGACCTAATGGTGCTGGATAAAACTAAAGATACCAAGGAAGAAGAATATAGCTCCAATTGGTTCAAGGAAAAATTCCTAGAGTGCTACGAAGTTGAGAATGAAAGAGATATAACTAAGAAATTTCTAAATGCAACTGATAAATGGATTAAAAGTGGCTTAAAGGAAAATGCAGACGCAGCAGAAATTATTAGAAACTCTATTAATAAAAAACTGATAGAAGAGGATAAAATTAATATTCCAAAGTTGGCCGATGAAATATTGGGCCAAGGTAAAGATATTAGAGAAAACTTTGTTGAGTACATGAATGAATGTAATGTTGATGAAAAATTTAGTGTGGATAAGCAATGGGTTGAAGCTAAGTTAAAAAAGAAAAAGTTAAAAATTGATAAAGATATTGAATTAAGCATAACTCAGGAAGCTTATAAAGATACTAATAGATTTGAGATTATTAGAAATGGTGATGGATCTATAGATATGCTAATCAAGAATATTCGCAACTACATAGAGAAATAAGTTGCAATAATAAACATGTACACATGGCTTAGTACAAACAGTTTTGCAAGAGTACAAGCTATGTGTATGCAAAAATGGAGGGGTTGATATGAAAGATTATTTTTCTAAGGATGAACGTGTACAGATGCTTTTTCTAATAAAACATATTGATAACATAGATGAAATTCTAAAAACATGGACTAAAAGAAATAATCTAACCAAAGAAGAAATAAAGGCTCTCAAGTTAGCAAAGACATGGGGTAAAAAGGCATTCGACAGTATAACTAGTAGACAATGTAATCAGGCATTACAGACATTTACGAATAGTGTAGTTGAAGCTTATGTATATGTACAGGATAAATTCGCAATTAAGCAATACAACAGAGAAATATCCAGTAAATTAGATGATTGCTATGAAAAGAATAGAGATTATTACAAGCTAGTTGAGTTAATAATGGATAAGAACTGCAAGGATTGTAAGAAAAATCACTGCGAATGTGAGATTTACGAAGAGTTTGAAGAACACTGCATACCTGAGCCTGGAGATGATTTAGGTAATTGCAGATATGCATACACGATAGAAAGCTTAGGAAAGGGTGATTAAATGGGATTAGCTATAACCAAAAGAGATACGGAATTAGATGAATGTTTTCCAGTGGATGCAGACCAGTTCTATGATATTCTGCAAAAGTTTATGGAAATTACACCTGAGAATTATTTAACTGCATTCCAAGTAAGCAAAGATGCCTTAAGTCTTGCAGATAGGTGGTCGTGCCTTATGACTAATGCTGGGAAATTAGCTTTGAGTAATAAGATTAATAAAACTGAATTAAAGGATTATTGCTACAGAAAGTATCAAACATTGAAGTATATTCATGAATTTTTAAGAATGATTTGGAATAAAGGAGAGCAGGGAGAAAGGGGAAGGTGATTAACATGCTAGTTGTAGAGGGTATTCCGTTTTCAAATTTTCAAGAGTATCTAAGTATAATGAGAAATTTAAAGCATGAAAGAAATGTACAAGTGTTAGATCACTGCGTTTATATTCAAAGGTATGAGAAAAATCATAGAAAGGTTGCAAAAGTAGAAAAGGCTCCTGAGGTGATAAAGGCAGAGGAAACTAACCTTACGTTAAAGGAGTTTAAAAAAGAGAAGCTATGCAAGTATGAAAAGCGTGTTAAGAATAGACAGGCACTATATGAAAAAAAGAAGAAATGAGGGGATAGGATGAAAAAAACTAATGAATTTAAAAATGAAAGAGAACTCCAAGAGGACTTGGCTTGTTTCCTAAGAGAAAGTGGACTACTAACCTTTACAGAAATTCAAATACCTAATATGCATGGTTCTCGAGCAGATGTTATAGCAATGACACCTCATAGGTACTCAACAAAGGATATAAGGCTATATGAAGTTAAATTAACCAGGGGAGTTTGGTTAGCTGATAAGAAATTTCAAAAATATTTAGATTGCTGCAATAGGATGTATATAGCTTGCCCTAAGGGAGTAATTAAGAAAGAAGAAGTACCAAAGGAAGTTGGTTTAATTACTAGAAACGATAATGGATGGAGAGTTATAAAATCACCTAAATTAAGTATAAATCCTTCTAAAATGGATGTGGATTTCATACTAAGTCTATTATACAGAGGATATGAAGAAACTAAGTTGCAAAGGGATTTAAGGGATAGAATCATTGCAGATTCTAACGTTAAATTAAGTCATAAAGCTAAAAACATAGGATGGGAGATATCAAGGAGATTGGACAAGACAATAGAATCACAAATAGAAAGATGGTGCGAAAATCTTTGGGAGATATTTAAGGAGTTTGGGTTTGAAGTACCCGATGAAATAACCACTGACAATGATAGATTAGAGTTACCTAGTCTATACGAGATAAAGAATATACTTGGTGGAGCTTCTGGATTACTTAACGATGTTGCAACAATAAAAGCTATTGGAGAATATCTGAAGAATATCGAATTGTCAGAGGAAGGAAAATCATGGGCTGGAACCAGGAAAGAAAACAGAGGAAAAGCCATGAATTTGATAACTGGTTAATAAGTGGAATAATATATTGCAAAGGGGTGTTGCTAATGATACCAATAAGTGATGAACAATTCAGAAAAACAGAAGGTAGGCTGTATAGATACTATAGACAGCTAAGAGATATAGATAAGATGGAGCATAAAGTTAAAATCTTAGAGGAACAAATAAAGTGTATTGAGGATGATATTAAGCATAATAATGTATCCTTGGAGGAAGAAAGCAGGTCAATAACATATGAGGAAAGGGTACAAAGCTCTAGTGATGGGACAAGTTATGCAGAAAAAGAACTAATAAGGCAGATAGAGAACCTAGAACTTGAAGCAATATTCCTTAGGAAGAAAAAGGCCAAGCTGGAGTACAGGATAAGAGAATCCAAAAGAGAAATAACAGATATCGAATGTACTATTAAGCTGTTAGATGAATATTCTCAAATGCTGGTTAAGATGAAATATGGCAACATAAGAAAAATTTCAAATTATACCCTAGCTATGGAATTGAATTCAACAGAGCCTACTATAAGAAATAAGAAAAAAGAGATAGTAAATTTAGTATGTAAGTGCTTGGATATTAAAGGATGATATAGAATTAATCAAATAACAATTGCTTATATTGTAATAAATAAATATGTTAATAATTTTACATTCCTTAATTAATATATAAGTGAAATAAAGGAGGAATGCGAAATGGTAAAAATTAACTGCAAGTATATAAACGGAACTTTTCATTACAGCGAAAAAGAAGATTTAGTTGGAACAACAGCTAAGGCTAGGGATGGACGAATATTCGATATAACCAAAAAGGTAAGTGGAAAAAGAAGAGAAAGAATTACTAAGAATCATAAAGAGTACAAGGAAATATATGAAAAATTAGAACCTAAACTAATAGCTGAAAAAATAAAAACAAATTTGAAACAAAAATAGTGACGCAAAATTGACGCAAAATCGACGTTTTTTAGGTAAATTCTTATGCTAAAATAAACATTGTAGAATAACAAACATCTACATACAACTAATTGTCAAGTACACATGGGATTACATTAAAAAGCACTTAACTAAGTTTTGTCTTGGTTGGGTGCTTTTTTAATTCGATGATTTCGGTAGCTAAGTAATTGACAATATTCTCACTAAATTCCTTAAATAATATCTTAAGTTTCACTAAATTTACTGTACGAAAAATATCGTAAAATAATTAGCGTGTAGTATTATGTATTTATGTGTCATAATTATATTATTGATGTATATTAGTAAGGATGGTATTATTTTACTAGTGATAATATTTTTTAAGGAGTGAAAAGAATGAGAAAAAAGTTTAGTTTAGTAATGGCATTTGTCATTGCTCTTATGTCGTTTTTTATTGGTTTTGGAAAAACTGATTTAGTAAAAGCAGACACAGTGAATCCAGATGTACACTATGATGATGTACTGGTAGGAACGCACAATTTAAATAATACATCAGCCAATAGTGCTCAAGTAGGTGATACAATCAAAGAGCCTGAAATAGGTTGGAACAGATATGATTTCTCTAATACTAACATCAATTATTCAGGGCAATATGATAAATTAGTAAACGGTGATACAACTACTGAGTACAAGGGTACATATACTCGATCTTATACCGGAAATAGTACACAATTTTTCATTTACGGTAAAAAAATTAGAATAATTCAACCAATACATTCTAGTTACCCTAGCCTAGCTGGTTGTAATGAACAGATAGTTGGTGATGGAGTTGTTTTAAATACGATAGCAACAATACTTCCAGGTAACGCTTTCAATACAAAAATAGAGGCTATCTCATTCGAATACACATTCAATACAAATGGTTTGCATAATATCCAAATTAATCATGTTAATCCGACAAGTGGTGACGATTATTTATATGAATTAGATGCAATTGATACAGATGGAAAATTGATTTCACAAAATGATATACCTAAATTAAACCCAGTACTAACTGTTGATTCGTCGGTATTAAATACTATATTCACTAATACAGTACCGGTAACTGGTATAGCGTTAAATCAATCTGGAATCAGTTCTGTAAAATACTCAATCGATGGTGGTGCGTTTTATAACACACAGTTTGGCATAGCAAGAGCAGATGTTGCCGCAAATTATCCAGCGTATACTGCAACAAATAACGGAGGATATAATGTTACATTAAGTGCAAATAACTATACTGTTGGAGATCATATTTTAAAGATACAATCTATAGGTATAGATGGTACTATTCAAGAGCTAATATTATACTTACATGTATATAATTCAACAGTAGTTGTTACAAATGTTCCATTTAGTGGACCAGCTATAGAATATCAAGCACATGTTCAAAACATCGGTTGGCAAAATTGGGTAGATAGTGGTAATGTAGCAGGAACGACTGGTCAAAGTTTAAGAATGGAAGCTATAAGAATTAGATTTAAGGCACCATATAATAATGATCATAATTTACATATAATGTATAGAGCACATGTTGCTAATTTAGGCTGGCTTCCATGGGTTAAAGATGGTGAAGTAGCAGGAACAACAGGACAAAGCTTAAGAATGGAAGCGTTAGAAATAAAAATTGTAGATAACAACGGGGTTGTGAGAAGTGACTATAATTTATCTTATCAAGCCCATGTACAAGATATTGGATGGCAAAATCTAGTTTATACTGGACAAACAGCCGGAACAACTGGACAAAGCTTAAGAATGGAAGCAGTAATTATTAATGCAAGTAAAAAATAGTTTAAAATTTTAAAATTAGGGCCTAAGGGCCCTTTTTATGTTCACAAAGTAGGTGAGAGGTAATGAAACTAGGAGATATATTAAGAGAGCAGCAGCCGAATGAATACAACAAACTTAACAGTAAGGTGAGAGATAAAGAAAAAGACCTCTCATTTGAAGATTTTGAAAACCTTATGAAGCATGATAGCTATAAAAGACATAGGGGAGCAATTAGAAGGAGATGAAAGATGATACTTTAGCCTATAAATGTCATAAGTGCTGTATATCTTGCGATAAAGACCAAAAGGCATGTGAATTTAAGAAAGCACGTAAAAGGCTAACGAATAGGCAGATATATGCTAATAAGAAGTAATTGAAAACTAATTAACAAACAATTGTCATAAAAGAAGGAATTTCCTGTTTGCTGTAGAATTATACAGAAAAAGGAGGGATAGTATGCCGATTTTATGGGGTTTAGTATTATTCGAATAATTTGCAATCATTAGGAGTGGTAGAGATGCCTATATTGGTTTTATAAGGAGTGTTTAAGTTGCCAGTAATACTTTTATAAGGATGTGTGACAACATGCCTATTTTATTAGGATAAAAGGAGATGGTGATATGCCTGTGGGATGGGAGTGAATAATATGACTCCATTATGGTATCGTTAGGAAGTGAAAATTATGGCACCTATATGGCTAGTAGATTAAGGAAGTGTTAAAATGCACCCTGTTTTATGGTAAGTTGGAGGGATAGATATGGTTCCAATATGGTTATAAAATAGTATATTGGTTTTAAAGGGCTTACATTAGATAGGCTCTTTTTTATTCGACAAAAGAAGGAAACCTTCTTTCAAATGTAGAAATGTGTGGTAGAAGGTGGAATGAAAGAATGGATACAAATCAAATGTTTTCTAATAATTACTCAAAAGAAATTGTTAAAGCGTTAAAAGATATTAAAGAAAATTGTATACAAGAATTGGCTAAAAAGGCAGAAGAAATAGTTGCGAAAAGGCAGAAGATAGGAGAAACTTGGGCTAAGAGAGAGTTATATGGAGCGTTAAAGCATAGCGATGAATCATATAGCGAAGAATACTACAAATATCATGAAGAATACAATGATTTAACCTCCAAAATTGAGAATGAAAAGAATGAATACAAAATAGCTATTAGTAAGCTGAGGAATAAAATTGCAGAAATAGATAATATAATACCAAAATATAGCAATCAGTAAAAAAGAACTCTTAACAGAGTTCTTTTTTATACCCAAAACAAACAAAAGCAACTAGCAATGAGGTGGTGGTAATGAATGAAGCAAGGGCACCTGATGTAAAAGAACAGGCAAAACGAGATTACTTAAAAGGTATGAAGTATAAAGAATTAGCAGAAAAATATGAAGTAAGTGTAAATACAATAAAGTCATGGATTAAGCGTTATAACTGGTCCAAGGATAAAAAAGAGAAGGGTGCACCCAAAAAGAAAAAAGGTGCACCCTTGAATAATAAGAATGCAGAAGGTCATGGAGCACCGGCAAAGAATAAGAACGCTGAGACTCATGGTTTTTTTTCTAAGTATCTTCCGGAGGAAACCTTAGGGATTATACAGGAGATTGAGCAAAAACACCCACTAGATATTCTGTGGGAAAACATCACAATCCAGTATGCTGCAATCATAAGGGCGCAAAGGATTATGCTTGTTGAATCCAAGAGTGAAATGATTAAGGAATTGAAAAAGACAAAGGATTCATGGGGCGACAAGAGTTCTTCTGAGGAAAGAGAATGGGAATTTCAATTCGCATGGGATAGGCAAGCAACCTTCCTTAACGCTCAAAGTAGAGCCATGGCAACATTGCAAAGCATGATTAAGAACTATGATGAACTTCTGCACAAGAATTGGGATTTAGCAACCGAGGAACAGAAACTTAGAATTGAAAAGCTTAAGGTTGATATTGAAAAAGTATCTAAGAATCCAGATGATGATAAACCAATCGAGATAGTCATAAAGCGAAAGGGTGAGGAAAAATGATTGAAAAAGAAGTCAATCCTCACTTTGAAGATTTCCTCTTTAATTGGGAATACAAGTTTTATTTCTTAGTTGGCGGCTATGGTTCATCTAAGAGTTACCATGTAGCCTTAAAGCTTATTCTTAAACTGTTATCAGAAAAAAGAACGGCCTTGGTAGTTAGGGAAGTATATGACACTATAAGAGATAGCTGCTTTTCACTCCTAGAAGAAATTGTAACTGAAATGGAATTGGATGATAGGATTAAATTCACATCATCACCTATGCAAGTTAAGTTTCCTAATGGCTCTAAGATAATATTCAAGGGCATGGATAAGCCTGCTAAGCTTAAATCAATTAACAATGTATCAATTGTATGGATTGAAGAATGTTCCGAGGTAAAATATGAAGGTTTTAAAGAACTTTTAGGACGTTTAAGGCATCCATCATTAAGTTTGCATATGTTGCTATCAACCAACCCGGTAAGCAAAAGCAATTGGTCCTTTAAGCACTTTTTTAATGACATGAAGAAAAATGTATTTATACTTGATGATCAAGAACTTTACAAGAATAGAACAATAGTTAAAAATAACACTTATTATCATCACTCTACTGCTGATGATAATTTATTTTTGCCTAAAAGTTATATAGAGCAGCTGGAAGAACTCAAAACCTATGATGTAGA
This sequence comes from Bacillota bacterium, assembly GCA_030706015.1. Classification (GTDB taxonomy): domain Bacteria; phylum Bacillota; class Clostridia; order Clostridiales; family Clostridiaceae; genus JAUZPI01. Next base: position 32,088 of record JAUZPI010000003.1, on the reverse strand, counting down.
CCTCTATAGAATAGCCCGAAAAGGTCAATTTGGTATTAACGGTGTTAGAGTTTTACCACAGTTTGAAGTTAGGCCACACCACGAAGTTCTTGAAGCCATACAGAAAATAAAAAACTCTATCATGAGAGTAGGAATGGATTTTGGTTTTGAGACTTCATATAATGCAATAGTTCGTATGGTGGTAGATCATGAAGAGAAAATTCTCTATATTTATTGGGAGTACTATAAAAATCAAATGACAGATGATAAAACTGCTGTGGAAATAGCAGAATTTAAAAATACTCAGGAATTAATCTACTCTGATAGTGCAGAGCCTAAAACAATTAAGTACTATAAGCAGCAAGGTTTCAATATGAAGGGTGCAAAGAAATTCCCTGGGAGTAGACTTCAAAACACTAAAAAAGTTAAGAGGTTTAAGAAAATTATATGCTCAGAGAATTGTGTAAATACAATTGAGGAACTTAAAGAATTAACTTATGCTACCAATAAGGATGGAGAAATAATTGAGGATGAATTTAACATTGACCCTCATACCTTTAGTGCTATATGGTATGGCTTGGATGGATATGAAGTATCGAATATAAAGAATGCAATAGGACCAGTAAACGTAAGAATGTAGGAGGTGATAGGATGCTAACAGATTTAGGCTTTCTTAGTATAGGGCAAATGTGGCCACCCCCAAGCGAAGTTGATAGATTAAAGCTTTACGATAGAAATAGAAAGCTATTTGAAAACAAGCATGATGAAGTGTATGCAGAACAATTTAAGAGAATCCAGCGTGTCATAGGTAATTTTCAAAATGTAATAAGTTATGCTGTATTGGCTAACTTTCAGAAGCTTATTTCACTTAAAGTTGCTGATTTATTGCTTGGTGACCCTCCTAAGATTCTTGTAGGGAAAGAAGATAGTCAGGAGCAGGAGGTCATTGACACTATATGTTCAAATAGTGATTTTAACAACACAGCTTATCAAGCTGTCATTGATATATCTAGGATGGGTGATGGGTTGTTTTTTATTTATAAGGATGCTGATACGTCAGCAGGGAAAATAGATGTTACTCAGCCGAGCATATGGTTTCCTGTAGTTTCTCCAGACAATATAAAGAAAGTTCAATACCATGTTCTAGCATGGACATTTGATGTTATTGAAAGTAATGATGGTGTATTAAACAGAATAATGAATGGCAAGGTTCAAAAATCAAAGCATTTAAAGGTGCAAATACATTCAATTAGTAGCTATGAGGTAAGAGAATATCTGCTAAAGGATGGACAAATAGTAGCAATGTTAGGAGAACCAACTACAATTAAAACCGGCCTTAATGATTTTGCTATTATACAGGTGTCTAACACAATAACAAGTGATAGAGTTTTTGGAATTGATGATTATGGTGATATTGATTCCATTGTATCTGAATTAGAAGTTAGAGTATCTCAAATAGCCAAGGTGCTAGATAAACACGCAGAACCTAGTGTAAGTGGACCGAGCAGTGCGTTGCGGCAAGACCCTCAAACAGGAGAATATCATCTTAAGATGGGAAATTTCTTTGCTAGAGATAATAATGAAGATCCTGAGACAAAATATATAACCTGGGATGCATCCTTAGAAGCAAACTTTAAATACATTGAGAAGTTGGTAAATTTACTCTATACAATAAGTGAAATGGGAAGTGCAATATTTGGAGATATGGAAGGGCATAGAACCGGACAAATACCCTCAGGTAGTGCCTTAAGACGGTTGATGATTTCTCCTTTAGCTAAAGTAAGAAGAATCAGAATGAGACTAGACCCAGCACTTAAAAAGGCAATTAAATTATGCAGCCAATTAGGTGGTGAGGGCATTCAAGACCTCAGTAAAGCATCTATTTCAATTCAATGGAATGACGGATTACCACAAGACCCATTAGAAGAAGCGCAAATAATGCAAGTGAGAACAGGAGATAAGCCTACAATTAGCCAGGTGACAGCAATAGAGCGCCTAGATGGATTAAATGAGGAAGATGCGCAGATTGAATTAGATTTAATAAGAAGTGATGAAGCTTCAACTAATCCATTAGGAGGAAATAATTTTCCTTATGCAAACTCTAATGCCAATAATGGTGGTGAATAATGGATGATAAGTTAGTTCAAAAGCTTATAGAGGTTTATGAGAAAGCGCAGCAAGAATTAATTAGGGTTATCGCAGAGAAAGAAGCTAAAGGAAATGTTACAGCCTATCAGAGAAGTTTGTTAGCCAAGGTCAATAAAATATTAGCTGACTTAGATATCGAAGCATACAAATTAACCAAGCAGATAGTAGAAAATTACTACAAGGATACCATAGACGAGGTGGTTTCAAGCCTTCTAGCGCAGAACGTTGATGTAAGCCAGAGTTCTACATTTTCAAAGCTTCATACAGATGCTATTTTGACTATTGTTAAGAACTATTTCAGCAATTTACATGATGCTAATGTATTCGTAGGTAGGCAAATTCAAGATGCTGTTAGAAAAGCTGGTTTAGATGCTGTAGCATTAAAAATTAGTACTGGACAAACAGTTAAGGAATGTAAGAAAAATCTTGTTAATATGCTAATAGACCAAGGATTAAATGGCATAAAGGATAAAAGGGGCAGGACTATTAGTCTAGAAGCTTATGCTGCTACCGTAGCACGTTCTACAACTGCTGAGGTAACAAATACAGCCACAACGAACCAACTTACTGAGTTAGGATATGATCTAGTTAAAATGACAAGTCATGCAACAACGTGTCCTATTTGCTCGGTATATCAAGGTAGGGTGTACAGTATATCAGGTAAAGACAATAGATTTCCGCCTTTAAGCACTGCTTTTAGTGGAGAGCATGCAAATATTCATCCTAATTGTAGACATAGAATATTTCCTTATATAGAAAGTTTGGCAGATGATTTAGAGGGTGACATTCAATATTCTAATAGACGTTTTGAAGTATCTGAAAGAGATAAAAAGGCTATTGATGATTATAATAAACAACAGTTTGAAAAAATGAAATTAAGAGCAGATAGGAATCAATATCAAAGATATAAACTAGCTATACCTAATGACGTACCTAAAAACTTTGCTAACTTTAGGCAAATGAAAAATTCAAATAGTAATAGATGGAAAAAATTAAAAACGCTATATGAATCTGCTGTAAAAAATGAAATTATTTAAGCTTAAAAAGTTTCTTTGTTGATAAATTTAAGTTCCTGTTTTAATATTTAAAATATAAGAGATATAATTATATTAGAATATTAATTACGGGGGAGAATGAATTATGAGTTGGGAAGAATTTACTTCATATGAGGATTGCCAGTGCGGTAATGGAAAAATTGAAAAAATAACGAGAATGGATGATTGGAATAGGATAGAATTCTTTGAGATAATTTTGTGTGAAGAGTGTAAAGAAAAGGATAGAAAGCAAAGGGAGTATGAGCAGAGTAAAAAAATAAAGTTCGATCAGCAAGAAGAGTGTGTACTAAATTATTTTAAGGAGAACTATTTAGAAAAGTGGCTAGAGTATTTTAGTAAGATGAAGAGTAAAAAGGAAATTTGGATAAACCTTCATAATGCTAAAATTGAAATATGCAGTTTATCATCTTTTTATGATCGTTTACGATATTCTCATAATACAGCTGAAAATCATCTTAAAACATTAGTGATATTTGGTAACATTCCCAAAATAATTGAATTGCTAAAAATAAGTGATAACGTCCTAAATGATATGTTACAAGAGCCCTTACAGTATTATGAAGAAATGAATAGAAAGGCTTATAATGAGGCCTATAGGACGTATAGGCATAGGTAATAGGGAAATTATGGGTTAAAAGTGAATATAAAGATACATATAAAAAGTCTTAGAGATAAGGCTTTTTTATTTTGCTCTTTTTAAGGGTTAGAGCATAAAGAAACGAAATCTATTGGTGGAGCCGACCACTAAATAAAAAGGTTAAATAGAAGGGAGATTGATATAAATGGACTTAAAAGAATTACTTGGAGAAGAATTATATAACCAGGTATCACAAAAGGTAGGTGATAACAAAATTGCTATAGTGAGTGATGGTAACTGGATACCCAAGGACAAGTTCAACTCTATTAACGATAGGAAGAAGGAACTTGAAACTCAAATCAAAGATTTAGAGAAAGTATCCAAGGAATACGAAGATTTAAAACCTCAGCTTGAAGCAATGAAAACTGCATCCTCTGAAAATCCGTTGCTTAAGCAGCAGTTAGAGGACTTACAAAAGAAGCTTGAATCCTCTACAACCCAGCTGAATGATTATCAAACAAAAAATACTGAATGGGAGAACAAATACAAGGAAACACAGATAGATACTGCTATAAAATTAGGTCTGGTTAATGCTAAGGTTAATCCAAAATATGCAGATCTATTATCTACCAAGTTTGATAAATCAAAGTTTGAATTTGGTGAAGATGGTTCAATAAAAGGTTTAGACGAACAACTTCAAGCAGTTCAAGAAAGCTATAAAGAGCTATTTGGTGAGATTATTCCACCAAGTGGAGGAACTAACCCTCCTGGAGGTGGTGGCAATACACCCAAGGATGAATCAAAAATGACAGATGCAGAGTGGTTCGCTGCACATTCAAAATAAAAAATAGGAGAGTGATTATTAATGGCAAATAATTTTTTAACAACCCAAGAAATTGCTAGACAAGCATTATTAAGATTACATTCTAACTTTGTAATGGCTGGTTTAGTATACACAGACTACGCAAATGAATTTAAGCAAAAAGGGGATACAATCCAAGTTAAGAAGCCAGCCACCTTCATAGCTGATGATTTTGGAGAGACTATAAACCTCCAAGATGTTGGTGAATCAAATGTACTTGTTAAGTTGGATAAAATAGCTGACGTATCAGTGGAAGTATCTTCAAAAGAATTGTCCTTAAACATTGATGATTTTAGTTCTCAAATACTTGATGGTGCTACACTAGCAATTGCTGAAAAAGTAGACCAAGACTTATGTGGTTTGTACAGTGAGATACCATACTACAGTGGCTTAGGTGGTACAACGCCATCAAGCCTAAGTGACATATCAAATGCTATGCTCGTAATGAATAAGAATAGAGTACCTATGGCAAATAGATGTGCTGTATGGGACCCATACGCTCAGGCAAAACTTGTAACTATGGATTCTTTAGCAAATGCTAATAAATCAGGTTCTACTGATGCATTAAGAGAAGCTTCAATGGGTAGAGTAATGGGATTTGATAATTATATGGATCAAAATATTAAAACACATGTTGCTGGTGCTTATACTTCATTAACTGATGTAACTGGTACTGGTACTGCTGGAAACTCAACAGTTACATTGACTAGTGCTGCTGGTGCTTCAACTGCTCAACTTAAGAAGGGAGATATCTTTACTGCAAACGGACAACAGTTTGTAGTAATTGCTGATAGTGCAGCCGCAGTAGCTGGTGTTGTTAGTGTTAATGTGTATCCTGCTGTCAAAGATACATTTTCAGCACAAGCAGTTTCCTTTGGTAAATCCCACGTTGCATCACTTGGCTTCCATAAAAATGCATTAGCGTTAGTAAGTAGACCAATGGAGCCACCAATGGGAGGTGCTAACTCTTACGTTGCAACTTCTCCAAGTGGATTAAGCTTAAGAGTAACCATGGGGTATAATATGTCTACCAAGCAAAATATTATTTCAATAGATATGCTTTACGGAGTAAAGAGTATTTATCCTGAGTTGGCTTGCAGAATATTAGGATAGGGGTAAAACCTTATCCTTTTTTTCTATGAAACGAGGTGAGAAACATGAAGTGTAAATATTGTGGAATTGACATAGAAAATCCAGAAATATTCAAGATACATGAGGATAATTGCCTAGAACATCAAAAGTTAAATGGCATTAAAAAAGAAACAAAGCTTGAGGACATGAATGTTCAAGAATTGAGAAATTTAGCTAAAGAAAAAAGCATTGAAGGATACTCTAATCTAAAAAGGGATGAATTGATTAATGCAATAAAGGCGGTGGAATAATGGCAACTGAAATGAAACAGCCTAAAGTAAGATTTACGCATAGTGGCTCTGGAAATTACAGTTATTCATCACAAGACAGAAGTTTTGTTAGTGCTTCAGTAACTAATTATGGACCAACAGATTTGCAATTAAATATTAGAGAAGTATCAATCATAGTTAAATCAGGAGAAACATTTACAGACACGTTTGATGATTTTAATTCTATTTCAATTGTTACTACTTCAACATTTAGATTAATTTTAAGAGGGTGGTAACTATGGCTGTTACTTTAGTTATAGGTGATAACTCGTATATTGATTTGGATTATGCTAATAATTACTTTTCCGAAAGGCTATATACTGACCCTTGGAATAGTGCTGGTGATGATACAAAGGTAAAAGCTATTTTAATGGCGACTAAAAAAATTGAAAGACAACCGTTGCAAGGTAGAAAAGCAGTTAATAATCAAGTTTTGCAATTCCCACGAATGATTTATAGCTACAATAATTATAATTGGCTTGATTCTTACTTTGTAACTGAGAATGGTAATAAATATATAACTAGTAGCCAAGGGTGGATAATAGAATCGGAGGTTAGTGAAAGAGTTAAGCAAGCAGTGTGCGAAGAAGCATTAGCGCTTTTAGAATTTGGAAATAATAAAAGGCTTAAACTCCAGCAACAAGGTGTTAAATCTTTTAGTGTTAGCAAATTATCCGAAACATACACAGGCAGCACAATAAAAATACTTTCACAGGAAGCTAAAGAACTTTTACAGCCATATTTAGCAACCTCAGTTGAGATTTACTAGGCGGTGTTATTATGCTTGAGGATTATTTAAATCAAGATACGGTATGGGAGTATGTAACAGATACAAATGAGTACAATGAAAAAATAACTGCTACTGATAATATCAATTGTAGAAAAGAAGAAGGTTTTAAGCTTGTTAGGGATAAAACAGGCACTCAAGTAACTTCTAGCGCTATGTATCTAACAATGGATAAAGTTAATGTAGATGATAAGCTAGACAGTAGGCTAGTAATTGCGATAAACAACTTAACTGGCCTAGATGGAGAAATAGAAGGTTATGAGGTCTATGTAGATTAGAGGTGATATTATGGCAGATGAATGGACACAAATTGATGGGTTAGCAAGTTTAGAAAATAACTTTAATAGGATCATAAAGGACTTAGGGGAGGTAAATACAAAAGCCTTTACAGATAATGTTTTAGATCTTTTAGGAAAATCTGTTGAGTTAGCACCGGTGGATACAGGTGATTTACGAGGAAGTGGAAGTGCTAATATACAAGGTGTGCAGATAGCAAAAGGAAACAAAGAGGGTAATATAAGCGTTACAGGTACTGTACATGATGATACAGTTTTAGCTGGTACTGTTGGATTTAATGAGCCGTATGCAGTTAGGCAGCATGAGCACACTGAGTATAAACATCCACAAGGAGGCGAAAGCAAATATCTTGAGCAGCCTTTTAGACAAAATATAAATAAGTATATTGATCATATTGCAGATGCAAATAGAAGGCATTTAGAGTAGGTGATATAGAGTGCTTGAAGATGTAGGAAATTACTTAAAATCACAAAACCTAATTCCAACAGGTAGTTACTTATTCTATGGAGCTATGGCAGATACAATTGTTTCTGGCGGTGTAACAATTAATGCTGATAATTGTACATGCTTATATGAAACAGGTGGTTTTGAGCCGGAATTAACATTCGAGAACGACAACACTGAGTATCCAGGACTACAAATTATCTGCAGAGGTACAAGCTACAAAGAAACTAGGGATAGGATAAATGCTATTTATAAAGCATTGCATGGGTGCAGTGAAATATCTGGAATAGACTTAATAACAGCAATACAAAGCCCAGCAGGAATAGGTAAAGATGAAAAGCTAAGATGGGAATTTAGTGTTAATTTTAAAGTTACAAAACAAATGTAAGGAGGAATATAGATGATAAAGACAGGTAGAAACGGAAATGTGAGAAGAAAAATAGATTTAACAAGTGCTGCTGCGTGGGCAACTGGTACTAACTACAAAGTTGGCGATATTGTAACTAATGGTAGTCCGACTAAGTATTATTACTGTATAACAGCACATGCTGCAGGAGCCGCCTTTGATGTAGCAGAGCAGGCTAATTTTATTGATGTAACAGATGGTTTTGCAATATCTAAGCTGAGTTCGTGGAAGCTAAATATTAAGCAATCCCTAATAGATGCTTCACACTTCGGGGATGGTGGCTGGGATAGTTCAGTTGTGGGAACAAAGTCTTGGAGCGGACAAATAGATGGTTCTTTTAATATTACAGATGATCCATATGGGCAAAAAGTATTGCAGGATGCGATTGATAGCGGAGATGAAATTGACCTTGAACTTTATGTAGATGAAGATGTGTCTACAGAGAAATATGAAGGTAAGGCCTTTATTGAAGAGTTCGATATAGATACCCAAACCAAGAACCTTGTAAAGATAACTATCAAATTTACAGGTAATGGTCCACTACAAATGCCATAATAGAAAGGATGATGTAAATTGAGAACCAAAACAGTTAATTTTGCAGGTAAAGAGGTAACAATAAGAGAGAAGAAAATCAAGGAACTTAACGAGTTAGCAGACAAACTCGGGGTAGATTTTGAAGATATAATCAAATCTACTTCCGTTAAAGAAGCCACAGCTGCATGTACTGATTTATTGAAGGGCAAAATTCCAGTTATTTTCCCAAGTGTAACTAAGGATGATATTGATGAAGCATATCCTTCTGAGATTGAGGAACTAATAGAAGGATTTATTGATATAAATTTTACAGGAGTGAAGAAGGTAATATTGCCAGTTGTGCAATTAGCACAGAAACGATTATCTTCTTCGCAAAGGAACTAGGATATAAGAAGCAGGATATTGAGGAATTAACGGTTAATGAGTTTTATAATATTTTACATTCGGATTATTTGGCTTTTAAAAATCATGAGAAGTACTACATAGATTTAACCAAGTTTGCTAAACTTGCTAGATGGATTGCATGTAATTCTGAGGATGGCCCAAGTATAGAGGATATGATTGGTCCATATCCTACATATGGTGATAAATCTGATAAAAATGAACAAATAGATGAAGATGTTACTGAAGATAACGAAATAAATGAATCTGAATTACATTGGATAGAGTGGGCGCAAAAGAATGGTTATGCAGTGCAAAAAACTTCTAAAGGAATAAAAGTAGTTAGATAATTTCCATAAACCTCAAATATATGATAAAATTTGCATATAAATATATTTGAGGGGGAGTTCTTTATGAGATTTAAAAGAGTTGCTTTTACTCTTGTAGCATTAATAACTGTGTTAACAGGATGTAGTTCAACTAGTACATCAAATAGTTTCTCAGATAAAATACAGTATTCATTAGATCAATATGATTTTATCGAACCTGGTATGAATTACAATGAGATAACTGACATATTAGGTTCACCAACAGAAAATACAGCAAAAGCAGAAGTTGGAGGAATCACATCAGAAGCTAAGAGTTGGAAAAATAAAGATGGAAGTAACATTGTATTAACCTTTACTGATGATAAATTAGTTGCAAAAGCACAGGCAGGTTTAAAACAAAACAAGGATGGCTTTGTAAGACTCGGTGATATTATATTTAATAAGAAAAATGAAGTTGAGTTTAAAAGTTTTCCTGTTTTAAATAAACAGGATGATATAAGCATTAGGATTGATAATGTGACACAAAATAGCAGTTTTCTAAAGTTAGAGTTTAGTTGCGAAAACAATTCGGACAAACAAGTAACAATTGGTTACTTTTCAACTAGATTATCAGTGAATGGCAAATACGAGTATTATGACATTAAATTTGATGCAGTTAACAGACTTAATTCACAAATATCTAAAGATATACCTATGTATGCAGATGCAAAATCAAACGCTAAGTTAGTGCTATTTTTTAAACCTGTTGATACAGATAAAATAGACGTAAAGATACAAACAATTGGAGATGGTATAAATCTCTATGAGTTTAAAAATGTAAGAGTAGAAAAACAATAAGAGAATCACTTCGGTGGTTCTTTTTATTTTTCAAAAGAAAGGCGGTGAGATAGTGGATGTAGGTGAATTAATTGTTAGACTTGGCTTGGATAAAAGTAATTTTAATAAAGGTATGAATGATGCCAAGAGTGATGCAAATAGCTTTAGCAGTTTCCTAAAAGGAGCCTTTCAATTTACAGTAGGGCAAGGGATCTTTGATTTGTTAAAGGAAGGCATGAAAGAAGCTTGGGACATGTCTTTAGGATTTAACAGCGCAATGCAGCAGAATCAGATTTCCTTTGAAACAATGTTAGGAAGTGCTGATAAAGCAGGAACATTACTTAGTCAAATTGGCAACATGGCGGCCAATACGCCTTTCACACTTCCTCAACTAGCAGATTCAACAAAAAAACTAGAAGCATTTGGGTTTAGCGCAGCTGAAATACCAGATGATTTGAAAAAAATCGGTGATGCTTCTTCAGGATTAAGTCTTGGTGCTGATGGTATAAATAGAATAACAATTGCACTAGGTCAGATGGAAGCTAAAGGTAAAGTAACTGCTCAAGACATGATGCAACTCACAGATGCAGGTGTACCAGCTTGGGATATCTTGGCTAAAGCAATGGGGAAATCTACAGCTGAGGTTATGAAGCTCTCTGAACAGGGACTTATACCAGCAGATACAGCAGTAAAACAGCTTATTGATGGTATGGAAACTCGTTTTCCAAACATGATGGATAAGCAATCTAAGAGTTTTGAAGGTTTAATGTCAACTTTGAAAGATAACACTCAAATGACTTTAGGAGAAATAATGAAGCCGGAGTTTGAGGATTTAACGAATAATATTCTTCCTTCATTGATAAAGAAAACTCAGGATCTAAAAGAAGCCTTTCAAATAAATGGTATGAAGGGTGTACTCAATGAACTTTTTCCTCCAGAACTCGCTACAACTATTAATGTTATAGGTAGCACTATTGGCAACGTATTTAGTTTCATTAGTCAACACGGTCAAGCTGTTTTAGCTGTAGTTGGTGGTATAACAGCTGCATTTGTTGCTTATAAAGGGGCAGTTTTAGCGATATCAGTAGCACAAGAAGCACAAAATTTAGTTACTGCGGCAGGTATACTATTGACTGGAAATCAAGCGGCAGCAGAAGCTATGCTTGCATTTTCCACTACAGAAGCTGGCACAGCGATAGAGGGAGCAACAGCAGCACAATGGTTATTAAATACAGCAATGGCTGCAAGTCCAGTAGGAATATTTGCGGCTGCTGTAGGATTATTGGTTGCGCAAATAGCTATTTGGAATACAATGTCTGATGATGCATCAACTGCAACAGAGAGCTTCACCCAAAAAGCCATAGATAGTGCAGAAAAAGTTAAAAATGCACAAATTGATGCATTGGATAAAGAAACAAAAGCAAGGAAAGATGATATTAATAGGCAAATAGATGATTTAGATAAGTCACATAGTGCGGTACTTAACAATATTCAAGAAGAATATCAAGCACAGGTGGATGGTTTACAAGCACAAGAACAGGCTCTCAAGGATTCTATACAAAAAAGAAAAGAAGCACTAGATGATGAACATAATGATGCTATTCAAAAAATTCGAGATTACTATGGAGTAGCTTCTGAGACTTCTCACTCTCTTACAGATATAGTAAAAGAGGATGCAGACAAGCAGAAAAAGGCTCTAGAGGATGCTTATAATGCTGCTACTAAAACTCTTGAAGACCAAACTAATGCACAAATAGATGCAATAAATGAGCAGATTGCTGCCATAGACAATAAATCAAAAGCCGAGGATGAAGCCGAACAGAACGCTAAGGATAATCAAAAGCTTAGAACCTTACAAATGCAGTTGGACAACGCTAAATCTGTTACAGAAAAAGCTATAATTCAAACTCAAATTAATGACTTAGAAAAAGAAATGAATAAGCGTAAAGACCAAGATGTTGCAGACCAACAAAAAACAGCCTTACAAAAGCAGATTGACCAACTAAAGAAGGCCGAAGAGGATAAGAAGGCTATAATGAAATCTAATCTTGATGCTGAAAAAGCCGAAGTTGACAAAGCTACTCAGGCTAAGATAGATAAAATACAAGAAGAGAGAAAAGCAAAGGAATCTGCCGAAAATGCAAAATATAAAGCTGCTAAAGATTCCTTAGATGCGGAAGATAAAGCGCTTGATGGTTGGTCAAAGAAACAAAAGAAAGTATTAGATGATAATTTAAAATCCAAGCAAGATGCTGAGAACGAAAAATATAAAGCTGCTAAGAAATCACTTGATGATGAACTTGAAGCCGTAATGACAACTGAACAGAAAAAGCGTGATGAAATAGAAAAGACCTACCAGAAGGCAGTGCAGGCAGCTCAAGCGCAAGATACATGGTCACAAAATCTGAAAAGAAGTATATCTGAGGTTTGGAATGAGTTAACTGACCCGGCAAGTTGGAAGGCTCTTGCAGACCCTTCTTCGTGGCCCATAATTGGAAAAGGCATTATAGGGCAAGCATTAACAGGTAACTCTATGACGTTTCAGAACTTTGGTGGATACAAGGATGGAACTGACTACGCTTCTCCTGGTTTGCATTGGGTTAATGAAGAAACTCAGCCATTTTTAATGCATTTTAAAGGTGGGGAAACTGTTTTGACTAAAGACCAATCAGAGAAAATGCTTAATAATTCACAACCTAACGTGGTTCAAGTGTTTTTGGATGGAACTATGATTCACCAGTATTATGACTATAGCCAAGGTAGAAATGTTAAATTTGAAGCAAGGAGGCAAGGATTATAGATGGTAACATTTAACGATAAAAAAGAAACAGATATACCAGGTTTATTCCTCAAGGATAGAAAAATACTTGCCCCCACTAAGCAGAAAATTAAAGTAAATGTCCCTTTTATGAATTCAGCTTATGATATGTCTACAGTTGGTAGTGGTGGAGAGATTGTTTATTCTCAAAGACCTATAGAATGTAAATTTGGAATAAAAGCTTCCTCTAAGACAGAACTACAGGTAAGATATGAGCAGTTTTTAGCGTGGATATATGACGTTGGTCAATCAAAATTGATTTTTGATGATTTAGCAAATGTTTATTTTCTCGCTGAGGTTGAGAAAGAACCAACATGGCAAGAAACATATCTTTATGGAGAATCAACAGTGACATTTGTAGCAGAGCCATTCAAATACGGAATTGACTTAGAGGGAAATAAATTGTGGGATACCTTCAGTTTTGAATTTGACTACCTACAAGATACTGAATTTGACGTTTCTGGAAGCAAGACAGTTACAATATATAATCCAGGAAGAACTATTGTACCAAATATAAATGTTTCTTCTTTCATGACTGCTACTATAGGAAACTATACAAGTAATTTAAGTATCGGAGATAACACAGATTATTTATTCAAACTTAAGAATGGCGCAAATATAATTGAGATAAATGGCACAGGACATATTAAATTCGTATTTAGGAAGGAGGTACTGTAATGGCAAGTATTTCAGATAAAATTTTAGCTATTAGAAATGCTATCTTGGGTAAAGAAGTTAGATCAAGCATTGCTGATGGCATAGAAGCTATCAATAATCAAGTGGACCAATACACACAGAATGAGAATAACAGAATATCAGCCGAAAATGAAAGGGTTACAAATGAAAATGAGAGAGTAACTGAATTTAACACTTTCAAGACAGAAGCCGAAACAGCAACAAATAATGCAAATACAGCGGCAAGTGCAGCAACTACAGCAACTACAAATGCCACTAACGCAGCTAGTGCGGCAAATACCGCCGCAACAAGTGCAAATAGTGCTGTAAATAATATAAACAATAATACCTTAATAATATGGAAACCTTATGTCAATACTTATGCAGATATTGCTACAACATACCCTAATCCTTCTATTGGATGGGCAACTCAAACTGTCGATACTCATACTAGATATAGATGGAATAGCTCTAGCTGGGTGAATATCGGAGTGTATAGTGATGATAAAACTGGTGATATGAGCCAAATATCTGAAACAAACCTAGTTCAAGCAATTTTAAATGATAGATTACAATTAAGTGATAAACAAACACAAATAACTTACAATAACAATAAATTAGAGGGCATCCAAATCAATGCCCTATATCCACCTACTGGACAAATAGCTGTACATGCAGACAATATAGTTGATGATAGTATGATAATTCAAAATTTACTAAACTATATTAGTACAAATTTTGGATCAGGAAGTTTAATGTTACCACCAAATAAGATATTAAAATGTAGTAATGGTATTACAATACCACAAGGAGTCACTTTAATTGGTAATGGCTCATTATTAGACTTTTCTAGTGCGGGAAATATAGTTGCTATAACAATTAATGGAAGTGGGTTTACACCATTAAGTAATATAAATATAAAAGGAAACAACACTGGTAATGCATCGAATTTTTCTACTACAACTTCAACTGGTTTATCAGTTATAGGAAATAAGTTAAATTTTCACAAAGTTAGTATTTACTATTTTAATTACGGAATTGACTTAGCGCATAGTAATACATATTTAATTACTTTGGATTATTGTAATATTTATTTATGTGCAATAGATATTTATGCAGACTTGTATTCTAGAAGCGCAACAACGGCAGGAGAGAGAATTACTTTTAACAATTGCAATTTCTTTAACTCACAGTTAATTTGTAAAGCAAGTTCAAATGCACTTGATATGTATTTTAATAACTGTAGTTGTGACTATTCTAATTATTTTTTCAGTGTTAATGATGCTATGTTATTTTTTAATAATTGTCATTTTGAATCTAATTCAAGTGGAACATCTGGATCGTGGTACAGCAGTGTAAATTATTTATTTGATACAGGAAGTAGTGGAGGAAGGCTTTTATTTACTAATTGTTTGTTTGATATTTTTAATATGTCATTGGTAATTAATTCAACTAATTTTAACGCTAATGCAAAAGTTTGTTTTACAAATTGTATAGGATATTATAAAAATTCATTAGGGACTACAACTAATTGTTATTCGGATGAAAATATATTTGCATATGCTGGAGCTACAAGTGCAACAATGTATAGTTGTTTTATATCTCAAATTACATATCCATTTGCAATATCATCTTGTAATTGGAATAACATGCAAAATAACGTTACAGCATATATCAGTGCGGTAGATGTAGTAAACGGAAAAATTACAATATCTTTTTCATCAACCTTACCTCACAATGGATATACTAGAGTGTCATTTGGTTGATTTAAATATATTCTCCTGTATGGATAATGTGTTATAATATAGTAAAAACATACAGAGGGGAGAAATTTTAGGTGCTTAATAATCAAAGGAAGAAAAATATTGATAATATGAGGGGTATTGGGATAATATTAGTATTGTTAGGACATACAGCAATTCCTCTAGATTTGGACAAGTATATTTTTTCTTTTCATATGCCATTATTTTTCTTTTTATCAGGCTGTTTATTTAACATAAAAAAATATAACAACTTTAAAATATTCCTTAAAAGAAAATTTAACTCATTAATTATACCATATATTTCATTTTCAAGTGTCACGCTTTTATTTTGGGTATTAATAGGTAGAAGGTTTGGGAATTATGCAAGTGTAAGCATCGAAAAAATATTTATTGATTTTTTATATGGTCGAGATTTGATTTATAATCCTGCGCTTTGGTTTTTACCTTGTTTATTTATAGTTAGTATAATATTTTATACATTGCTATATATAGTAAAAAACAAGTATATTTTATATTCAATATTAATTTTAAGTGCTATAGTTGGATATTTCAACTCTATATTTAATACGTTTAAGTTTCCTTGGGGAATTGACATTGCTTTAAATGCAGTAGTATTTTATGGATTAGGCAATTTATTATATAGCAAGAAAGATATTATTTTGATAAAAATGGCCAATTATAAAAGTATATTTGTTTTTATTAGTTTATTAATTTTTAGTATAACTTGTTGTTATTTAAATAATAGTATAAGTAAAGTTGATATGGCAGTAAACAAGTATGGAAATATATTCTACTTTTATTTATCAGCTTTATCAGGAATAGGTATGATTTTTATAGTATCTAATTGTATAAAGAGTAAACTACTATCTTATATTGGTAAAAATAGTTTAATACTAATGTGTTTACATCAAACTGTAGTATTTACGCTATTAAAAGGTATATTAGTTTTTATATTTAAAGTTCCCAAATCAACAATTAATGGAAACTCATTAATTTGGGGAATTATTATTACAACTATTTCAATTGTAATATTTTTACCTACTTGCTATATAGTTAACGAATATTTCTATTATTTCATTGGTAAAAGTAATAAAATTGTTTACAAAGAAAATCAAATTGCTTAACGTTTATATAAAAAGAGGGTAGAAATACTCTCTTTTTTATTTCTCAGAAAGAAGGTGAAATATGTACTCGGTAAAACTAATGACCGGAACTGAAATAATAACAGTTCATTATCCTAACCCAAGTAAAGATACTCCTAAATTTTTAAAACTCAACCTTAATAAAAAAAAGTCAGTTCCAGAGCAATTAACTTTTACTATTCCTATTCAAAATGCTGGATATTCTAAAATATACGACCTAGTAACATTTGTTCAAGTTTATGATACTAGAGACAATACTTTAAGATTTGAAGGCAGAGTAATAAGCTCACCTCGTAAAATGGACAATACTGGACAGTTCTATAAAGAAGTGGTTTGCGAGGGGGAACTTGCATACTTGAATGATACCAATACAAGAGCATGGGATTTGTCAGGAATGATTCTGATAAATGCACTGCAGTTAATTGTAGATAACCATAATAGCCATACCACGAGTGACAAGCAGTTTGTTCTTGGGAGAGTTGATGTAACAGGTGTCTTAGATATTCAAGCCAACTATGAAAAATCACTAAATTTTATTATTGATAAATTTGTTAATAAGTTTGGTGGAGTTTTAAAGGTAAGGAAAGAAAATAGTATAAGGTATTTGGATTATACTGGCTTAGTAGGACAGCAAAGCACAACTAAAATTAAACTAGGTTACAATATGCAGGATATGATACTTGACGAGGATGTAACCAATATAGCTACTAGAGTGGTCCCAGTTGGCAAGGATGGTACAACAATTGAAACTGTGAATAATGGTAAGGACTACTTAGAGGATGCTGAATCAGTTGCACAATATGGAATAATAGAGCAGATTGCAGATTTAAAGGATATAGAGGATGTTAATTTATTAAAGGCAGCAGGTCAAGAATACCTAGATAATGCTAAAAAGGCTAAAATAAAACTACAGTTAACAGCAGTAAACCTTAATGTATTGAATTTAACCATTGATGATTTTGAGGTTGGAAATGACTATAAAGTCGAAAATGAGGTATTAAACGTAGATGATTATTTTACGGTTATAGAGATAGATGAAGACTTACTAGATCCATGGAACTCTAAACTAACAATAGATAACAAATTTGAAACAATGACAGACAGGCAAATTAATATGCAAAGGGCGGCAAATGCTTTAGATGCAGTTTTAACAGCGCAAGGTAAACTTAATACTTATTTTCTGCAAGGCATAATAGATACCTTAAAGAATCAGTTAATAGCTTCTGGAGCTTATCAAAATGCTCAAGTAATTGAGGGTAAAGGAATACTACTGGAGAATACAAATGCAGCAAGCGAAGATTATGGTGCTTTATACTTGGGTCCAGGCATCTTTTCTATTGCAAAGGATAAAATAGGTGGTGCTTGGAACTGGCGTACCTGGGGGACAGGGAAAGGATTTGTAGCAGATTTAATTGTAACCGGCCTACTTGTAGGTGGTAAAGTTCAATTCAATTTAGACCAAGGAACTCTACTTATTGGAAATTCAAAAACCGATTATAATTTATATTTTGATGGTACGGACTTAAAATTGGTTGGTAGGGACTATAGTTTTGATGGTCAAACCTTTACTCTGGGTAAATCAGGGGATACAGCTCAACATACTAAAGATTACTCCCAGTGGACGCATTCGGATGGAACTCTTACTAAAATTTCAGCGGATGGATTGCAGCATATAAATGGAGCCACAAAAAAGGAATATCATTATTTAAATTACAAAGGTGAAGTCGTTGTAAATAACAATCAATCAGTAACTGTACAGCTTCCAGACGAGTTCAAAGGTAAGGAGTTTAGCGTATCTTACTCAATTAAAAACTATAATGTATCAGGAATAGTAATTGGTTTTCAAGGACTATATAGTAGTGAAAATTATAGTAATGGTACAGTTATTATAAGTCCATTAATTATTAAACTAACGCCTTATATAATAGGAAGTAATATAGCCTATAATAATTTTACAGATGGAACAATTACAGTTGAATATTCTGTAATAGCATAAAGGAGGAATACAGATGGCTGATATAACTGAAATGAGCAATAGTATGACAGTTTTTTACTATAAGAGTAATGGTGATATTTACTCAATTGCAACTGGTATTCAAGACATAAATGTTTATTTTGGAGATCATTCGGCAGAATTATCCATAATCATTGATGTTGTAGTGGTAGACAAGGATACTACTGTTATTAATAGCCCTATAGGATACAAAGTTAATATTGAAACTAAACAACTCGAGATAATAACAACATCAATACTAAACAAGTATCCAATAGCATCTACTCAGTAGGTGTTTTTTTATACTGAAAATTAAGGAGGTATACCATGAGCGAAAGTTATGATGCAAAACTATGTGAAAAAATCCACGAAAGAGTAGATGAAAGGTTAGATAATCATGAAAAAAGGATAAATGGACATAGCGACCGACTAGACAAGCTGGAGCAAAGAGGGGCTGCAGTTGATACAAAAATAGAAAGTTTATGCGAACAAATTAAAAACTTAGTAAATACGCTTAAATGGGGTTTTGGTATTATAGTTACCATTACCCTTTTTGTTTTGGGATATTTAATTAAAATTAGATAAAGGGAGAGATGCAATTATGAAGGGAATAGATATTTCACCATACCAAGGGAACGTAGATTTTCAAGAAGTAAAAAACAGCGGTGTAGAGGTAGTCTACATAAAAGCTACAGAAGGGAAAACTTATGTGGCAAATACCTTAAAGGATTACTATAACCAAGCAAAATCCGTAGGTTTAAAGGTAGGATTCTACCACTTTTTAAGAGCCAATGCAATGCAGGATGAAGTTAATAATTTGATAAATGCCACTGCTGGACTGCCTGTAGATTGCAAATATGCTATTGATTGTGAAGTGGATTTAGGACAAAGCCTACAGCAAATTACAAATAACGTTAGGACTTTCTTTGATCTTATGAAGGCTGCAGGTAAGGAATGTGTACTTTATACTTACAGCTCATTCCTTACCGAATATATTAACCTAGCTACCATTACAGATATTCCAATATGGATTGCAAACTATGGATCACATCAACCTTCAGTACCAAACTTTGTTGGATGGCAGTATTCTGAACACGGTAGTGTACCAGGCATTACAGGAGATTGTGACTTAGATGTATTTTCAGAAGCTATTTTTACAGGAAATACAAGCAGTAATCCAGTAAAAGCAGAGGCTGCAGCTATCACCCAGGTCAATGACACTATCAAAACAATTCAGCAACAGTTAAACACTCTGTTAAAGAAAAATCTAGTTGTAGATGGAATAGAAGGACCTCAAACAGATTCTACTATTAGAGAGTTCCAAAAAGCAATGGGTTTATCTGTAGATGGAATATGGGGCCCAAGAACAGCTGGAGCAGCAGACCAAATTTTGAGTAGATCAGTTGATGGAGTACCTTACCCACACTATGAATATGCTACTAGGTATATTCAATACAGATGTGGCGGCTCAATTGATGGAACCTTTGGAAATCAAACTAAAATTAATGTTCAGAACTGGCAGGCATCACACAGATTAGTTCCTGATGGCGTGGTCGGTTCTCAAACTTGGTCAAAACTTTTGGACGAGAATTGCTAGAGTTTAGATTTATCTAGGCTCTTTTATTATTAAATTCATGGAGGGATTCTGATGAAAGAATTAGTTATAAATCAAATTATTGTACCAATTTTAGTGGCCGTTATAGGCACTATTTTAGAGGTAGCCAGAAGACAGGTAAAATCATACCTTGATGCTAAAAAAGAATTGATAAGCAAACAAAAAGAAGCCTTAGAGCAAAGTATGGGAACTGAACAGTATAATAAAGATAAACAAACAATAAGAGAAACCGTAATGGCAGTGGAGCAGTTAGGTAAGGAATTCAATTGGGAAGGTACTTTTAAGCATTCTAAGGTGTTAGAACTTATTGAAGGAAAGACAGGACTAAAAGAAGATGAAATTTTCAATATTATAAAAGCTGGAGTGGCTGAGATTAATATTAGTAAAAATAAAACTACAGCATAGTAAACCCCCAGGATTAGCATTTGCTAGCCTTGGGGGTTTTTTCTTATTTTTTGAAGGAAAGAGATATTATGTGTAGAATAAGATATATGTGCGTTTCATGTTTAATACTATAGGAAAATGAAGGAGTGTTGGATGATGGCTGATCCCCAAACTAGTTATGCAATTTTTAAACTAATAGCTGATATTGATTGGAGTAAGGTTGTCACTTTATGTGGTGGTGCAGTTAGTGGAGCTGTTTTGACCGGCGTAATTTCATCAATTAGAGAAAAAAGTAAGCTTAAAACTGATTTACAACTAAAGGTATCAGAACTTATTACAGATAAAATAACATCAATCCATGAAGAAATAGTAAAAATGTATAATTTTATTGAGAATATAATTGATTACAGTAGAACTTATTGTCTATGTGAGATGTATATAACTTTGAGAGATATTTCAAGTAAATCTAAAATAGAAAAAGATCTAGCTAATAGTACTTTAATGGTTATAGATTCGCTAATGAAAGAATATGAGAATATTAAAAACTCTGGAGAAAAATGTAGCAATGAGATTAAAGCATTAAATAACATTTTTGAAACGCGAATTATTATACTCTATAAATTTCAAGATCGAATAAAAGATATTAATGAACTATACTCCAAGATATATGATACTCAAAAAAATACTTTAAACACTGCACGATATACAGCATCAAACCATTTTGATAAGTGTGAACAATTTTCCGAGAAAGATATAAATCAACTTGTATTCTTTAGAATATTCTTTGATGATAATGCTGAAAAACTGCAATATCTTTTAAAAATGTTGCAAGATGAGGTACAAAATGAGTTTTTGGGAAAGATTTTTAGAGTAAAAGTCAATGAGGTGGAAAAAGAACCTTGTAAATACATGAGCGATGATGCTTGGGAGATATA
Organism: Bacillota bacterium; assembly: GCA_030706015.1. Classification (GTDB taxonomy): domain Bacteria; phylum Bacillota; class Clostridia; order Clostridiales; family Clostridiaceae; genus JAUZPI01. The sequence goes on along the minus strand of JAUZPI010000003.1, from coordinate 10,748 downwards.
GTTTTTCATTTTTAAATTAATATTTTTAAATTAATATTGACATGTCAATACTTCAATCAACAGGTGATGACATGTCCTTTAATCTTAACATAAGTAACATAATAATCCCCCAGAATTGGCATTTGCCAGTCCTAGGATTTATTTCACTTTTTCATAAAATAAAATCGAATACAAATGTTTTGTGAAATATGAAAAAAGAAAGGAGTAGATAAAATGGATTCTCTTCAATTATCCATAAATAGATTTTTAGGCGAACTAGAAACAATATTAAATTATGTTCAGTATATTGAAGATAATTTCTATATGCAGTATAAGGATCTGTGTGTTTATATTGAGACAGAAAATATTGAAAAATTAGTAAAGGGATTTAATTTATATGCTAGCGAATCCAATGAACACAAGCAAAATCAATCAATAATAAAACAAATATATGAAGAAATTAATGTTGAACTTAAAAATTATGAACAAGAGAGAAAAGTTTATAATATAATAAAAATTCCATCATGGGCAGAATCGTTAGAAATTTTAAAAAAGGAGCATGGCCTATTAAATTATCTAGACCCGTGTTATGTAGATGGATCGTATGAAGAATATATCAATAATCTTTCAGCGGAAGAATTAAAGAACGAGATAGAAAGGTTTACGCCTGATGGTCGAAAATACTACTCTAGATTTAGCATAGAAGATTATAAAAAACTAATTGAATACTGCAAGATAGAATATAATAATTATTACGTGGCTAAATTGAATTATAATTATGATAAATTAGTAAATTTAAAAACCTTATATAATATTTTTGATGATAATAATCCAATTAATATATACAGACAATCCTTCATTTTATTAATTACGGCATTTGATGCTATAATGTACGAAATATCTGAAGAAATATATTGCAATAATTTTTTTAAATGTATTGATAAGCTAGTTCCAAAAGGAAAAGTTTCATATACAGACATTGGAAAATGCAAGAATTTCGATGAATTTAAAACTAACCTAGTAAAAGAAGCTCTTGATAATATACATCTTTATAAACTATTACTTACTTTGTACGAATTCAATGAGGAACTATTTACTATTAAAGATAAAAATATCTTCACTGATATCATTGAAATGGTAAAAAGAAGGAATATTCATGTACATAATAATGGCATTGTGGATAAACAATACTTAGAGGAAAAAGAAAAGTATAATATCTATAGGCTTGAGTATGGGGATTTTGCTGTTATTAATAATGAATATTTTATACATATCAGCGAAATCCTCAAAGAATTTATTACACATATAAATTAGTTTTATGTTATAAATCTGGGGGTTAAAAAACAGTGAATATGTCAAAACTTCTAATGAAGTAATAACATGTCCTTTTCATTATGAAGTATTGTTAATTTTCTGCTTGTAACTGAGCTTATTTTAACAATACTGCTTATTTCTTTTGTAAATTTTAATAGGTTGTAAATGCTACTAAGTGCTTGCATTATGCTGTCTTAAGCCACTTTTCTTCCTATTTGAATTAATAATACATGAATTTTATAAAAAAACGATAGGTTTCATTCTTTAAAACCAATCGTTTTTCTTTATCTTATTTTCACATTAAATCATCTTTTTTGCACTTAATAAAGCTATAATATATACAATACAAATCGGTACTAATAACATTAATATTAATATCAGAATACTTAATACCTCCAAACAAAAATACATAAAATCACCTCAGCTAAATTATTACCAAATAAAGGATTTTATAACCAGTTGGCGAAATAATACATATGCTAAAGTTGTGAGGTGATTAACTTGAGTAAAGGTTTTAAATGCAAATTAAAAGAGATAAGACTTAAGGAATACATGATTGATAGTAAAAGTGAATTTGCCAGAATGATAGATATATCAATACAAACGTACATAAAGTGGGAGAATGAAGAATCAACTCCACCTTTACTTATAGCTCTAAAGGTAGCTAAAAAACTTAATAAAAGAGTAGAGGAAATATGGCATCTTGAGTAGATGCTATTTTTTTATTTAACTTTTTAGAAAAATTTTATAAAAAATTAAAGGGGACAGGCAATTTTCTATACAAAACTACATAGATATATATAGAACTAGATAGAAAAGCATTCAAACCTAATGGCAACCTATAGATATTTCTATCTAAATCTATATAGAAAGGAGCAGAAATATATATGTCTAAAACAATTCCTCTAAGTTTTAAGGAAACAGATGAAGATATTAAATTACTTCTAGAGATAAAAGGGCAAGGGAATAGGAGTTGCTTTATTAAAGATGCTGTAAGATTCTTTCTAAAATACAGATATGCAAATATCACAATTCAGAATAATCCACCGCCAGAAGTCAGGGAGCCTGTAAAAGATAATAAATTAGATAAGAGTGTTTCTAATGCCATATCAAGCATATTGGGGGAATAAACCGTAAAAAAATAAGCCTACCGAAGAAGGGTAGACTTAGGCATCAAGCTTTAAGTGCGCTACATTCGCTCTCGCTTCACTGCGCTACACTTTCAGCATATGCGAGTAGGTAGTGAAATTATGCTAGTTTACGTTATTTTCTTGATTATTTTTCAAAGGTTTAACAATTAATAGTAATAATTAAATAAAACTGATTCAGAAACAGCTGCTAAAATTAAAGCTCCAACAACCAATATTGGCATAACAATCAATCCTTTCACTATTAACTATTCATATTTTTTCCTATTATCAATTTTTTATACAGGGGGTATTATGCAATTTCATGTTTTTTATTGTAAGAGAAAAAAGAAACCTTTATTAAGTGATAGAACTAAGAAATTATTATTTACAGTAGCAAAGATAAGCTTTATGGTAGTATCTCTTTGTTTAACTCAAGGGAGCCTTCACGTTTTGGCAGCTGGAGTGGATGATAATATTGCAAAAGCTAATAAAATGGGTTTAGCTATGTGGAAGATAATGCTTACTATAGGGTACTGGGCGGCAGCTATCTTTGCAAGTAAGGACATGATAACCGACCTCGGGAATTCTGACATTAAACAGATAGTCAGAACTGGCGTAAAGTACTTGGTAGGTTATGCCTTTATATTTTTCTTTCTAGATCTGTTGAACCTAATTAAGAGTTTCGGAAATTAAGGGGGTATTTGCTATGTTGGATTTTCTGAAATCTGGTTTTGCAAGTATAGGACATTCAATATGGGCATGTATATTTGGGTATAGTTATATTGTAGCTATGCTCCTGGGAACAGCATTTATTATTGCTTATATTGTAGGATGGAAAAAAGGATTGAATGCTTCTATTATAACTCTATTTGGATATGCAGTAATGGTCCTACTAAATGGAGTATTCTAAATGAGGAGTTTGAAACTAAGTGAATATTTTAAGGTAGTGAAACCAAGATACGTAATCCTACGATTAATTCCAGATACGTCTATTCGCAATTATAACAGTACTGCAATAGCTAGAACTATAAATCACTTAAGTAAAGGCCTCATGCAGAGGATAAGTAGGGATGAAAAAGCATGGAAGGTTGAAGCACCGAGTAAATGCAGCTTCATGATAGATTTAAAGAAAAATGAAGTTAATTTCTATTTTCTTATTCCTGAGAGGTACGAAAACCTTTTTAGAGAGAAAATAACAGAGGTATGGCCCAAGGTAACAATAGAGGTAGTTGAGAGTGTAGCGAAGTTTGCAGATGAATCCCTAAAGTATCAAGTGTACTACAAAAACGAGGACCCACTCAGCTTAAATACAGATAAGCGCTGCAATGAACCATTAGGCAGCATCCTCGGTGTACTCGATATTATGCAAGAGGGGGATAGGGTAGGGATATTCTACAACTTCAGACCGACCAGCCAAAAGCGCTGGAGCAACCAATGCACAGCCACATTTAAAAGGGCGCAGAAAAATGAACCTTTAGAGAAAGAGGTATTAACCAAGGGATATTTTTTAAAGGTCTTATTTATGACCATAGCTGAGGTGATAGATGGCATTCTAGAAGGCATCACCGAAGCTTTTGAGAAGGAAAAAACTAAGATAAATACTCTGGAGACAGCAATAACAAGCCTATTAAATCCTAATCAATTTCAGCTCTCTTCGCATAGCACGAAGAAAAAAGAGAGTGTTGTTATATCTACTCAAATAGTAGTTCTTTCTGAAAGTGCTGATAAGAATAGAATGATAAGTAATGCCAATTCTATAGCACAAAGTTTCTATAATCTCAATGAGGATAACGAACTAATCTATAACAAACTTCCAGCTAAAAACATAAGTTACGAAAGCTATACATTGCCTGCTACCAGTAATAAAATGAGTGTGGATGAATGCCAAAACTTCTTGGAGCTCCCAGGTCGAGAACTGCTGCAGAGACATAAGATTATACAAAAGGTTGATGTATTGGAATCTCCAGTGCCTAAAGAACTACAAACAGGTGTTATGTGTATAGGTCAAGTAACCTACAAAGGTATGAGCGAAAAATCCTATTTATCTATAGATAAGGAGTTTAAATATCTTACTCTATGCCTAATAGGGCCAACTAGGGCAGGAAAAACTACATTAATAGGTAATTTATCTAAAGATGGCATTGAAAATAATGAGTGTACTATTTTATTTGATTTTTGCGGTAACTGTGAATTATCGGATGAAGTTACAAGCTCGTTAAAGAATAAAAAAGTGCTTAACATAGATTGCAGCAATTTCGATATGCTTCAAGGTCTTGGATACAATGAAATAATTCCTTCTAATAATAATCCCTTCGAAATATACAGGTGCGCTAAGACCAAAACTAGTCAACTGCTAACATTGGTTAATTCTATTAATAGTGATGAAAGCGAATTAAGAGCTAGGATGGAAAGATATTTAGAAGCAGCCGCAGTAATAGTATTTATTCAAGATGGACCAATAAAGGATGCATTCCAGGTATTACAGGATCACATTTTAAGACGTAAATATATAAGTTCTGTCCCTAAAGAGTTAAATGAGAATCTTATAGAATATATCCAAACTTTGAAGGAACTAGATGAATACTCTAAAGCTACAAAGGATAATCCAGCAGAATTAGTAGGTACAAGGTTAAGTAATGTTCAAGGTATCCTAAATAGAGTAAGTAAATTAAAGCAAAATACTTACATGGAGCTCATGCTTAAAAAAGATTGTGCAAATAATATTAATCTAGTGGATGAGATGCAAAAACCACAACTTATATGTATAAGAATGCCTGAGGTTATGTTTTCTACTGAACAGGAGAAGGATATTTATTGTACGTATTGGCTTACTAAGATTTGGGGAGCCTTACAGGTTAGAAAATGGAATATACCTAAATCTGAGGATAGGGTTAAGGTTAATGTGGTGTTTGATGAATTATACCAGGTACCGAAGTGCCAAGATTTCTTAAGGCTTAAATTAAGTCAAATTGCTAAATTCTCATGTAAACCGATTATCAGTTGTCACTACCTAGGGCAAATATCTCTCATTAGAAATGAGTTAAAAGCAGCTAATAGTAGTTATATGCTAATAGCTGGCTGTGATAAAGATAACTTTAAAGAATTAAAGGAGGAATTAGAGCCTTATACATTGGAGGATTTGTTAAATTTAAAAAGGTACCATTCTATGAATCTCATACGTTATGAAGGAGGTTGGACAAAGTTTATTTCTAAGCTGCCACCTCCTATAACTTAAAGGAGCCTAACTGGCTTCTTTCTATTTGTATAAATTTTACATAAAGCTATTGTAATCGAACAATAGTTCGTATATAATAGAGAAAGAAATTGGTAAGGGGTGTATTAAAGTGAAAGTTATAGCAAAGCCAGTTGAGATGGTAGCATGGTTTGATGAAGAGGGTACACCACATCCTATGCGTTTTAGAATTACGACAGAGGACGAAAGTAAGAGTGTAATCAAAATTCATAGGGTGCTATTTAAAAATGAAGAGAAGCTGGCAGGTAAAAAGCTACTGGTATTCAAGTGCCAAGCAGTAATACAAGGAGTCGAAAGAATCCTTGAGTTAAAGTATGAAACGAACACCTGCAAATGGATTTTGTTTAAGATTTGATTTAAAAGGGGATGGGAATTTATGCTTACAAAGAAACAAGAAAATATGTTACGGATCATACAAGATTATATTGACCAAAACGGATATCCTCCGACTGTAAGAGAACTAGGAGAGCGTTCAGGAATAAGTTCAACTAGTACGGTTCATAGCTACATTAAGAGCATTGAGAAAGAAGGGTATCTTTCAAGCGTAGAAGGCCTGCCGCGGACAATTAAAATATTAAAGAGAATTTAGGAGTCGTAAAAGGCTCCTATTTTTATACAATTAATTACTAATTGATTACATAAGGTTCTGCCTATGTGGAAATCAAGTAATAAAAAGGGTATTACCCTTATAGAAGTGATTTGTAGTTTGGCTGTATTTACCATAATAGTTTCATTTAGTACAACATTATTTCTATCAACTTTAAAAACGAAAGCATACATAAAGGAAATAAATATATCTAAACAAGTATTAGAAGGGGTGAAAAGAGAGTTGTTGTTTAATTGTAAAAGAAGTGAACTTAAGCAGGCGTTTGATAGTGGAAGAGTTTATATAGCTTGCACCTCAACAGTTTATGAGCATATACAACTGGATAAGGTCACTGACCTATTTACCTCTGATATTCCAAGTGCTCAGCCTTATATAGAGTTGTTTGATGATGAACAGGATACTACATCCCATGTAATATTGAGATTACATATAAGCTATTATGGTAGAAATAAGCTTATAAATTGTGAGTTTTATAAAGGAGAACTATGAGGAAAAAAGGTTTTACATTAGTTGAATTGATTGCGGTCCTAACAATTTTAGGGATACTAGCCCCATTAGAGTATATAATTATTCAAAAGGATTTTAAACAATTTAAACAAGCTGCAATAAATGACATAGGAGATTTTTATTCTGATGAGGCACTTTTTTTTATTGGATATAGAATAGAAAACAATGCTAAAGAAATTGTAATTGACAGCAATAAATTAATTATACATAAATGTGATGGAACAAGAGATGAAATTTATATGACCAGCACTGAGAGATTAGTAATTGATTATTATTATGATGCCACTAATAATAAACTATCTACCAATAATGTTATGCTTGATATAAGAAGCTTTCAGATTAAAAAGAAGAGCAATACTATTTATGTAAAAATAGAAACTATGGGAGGACAAATTAAAGAAAAATGTTTTTCAATAAAAAAGGAGTATACTCCAGAAAAGGTTATATCTTAATATACACAATGTTAATAGGTCTGCTCACTGTTTCAGCAGGCATATATCTTTTTAGTATTAACCAAATGAAAATATTTAGAGAGATTGAAGATATGAAATATATTTCAAAGGGAAACTTAGACGAAAATTACACTGAGAAAATACTATGTGATTTGAATAAGAATATCATAGAAAATGTCGCTTCATTATCAAAAGAAAATTTAACCCAATATATTAAAAACAGCAGCAAAATACAATGCCTAGACGGCAAGTTATATCTTATAAACACAATCAATACAGAATACTATAATTCCATTGATAATTCGGGTAAATACGAAATAATTTATGATGCTTCAAATGATTATTTTATTGCTAGATATAATATGGATAAATCTACTTTTAGAGACATTATATTTTCCTATAATATAAACGGAGATACATTAAGTTTTGTCCGTATCAAAACAGTATATGGAAATATGTAAATTATAAAATTCATGGAGGTGAAAAATGACAATTTGGATAAGTCAATTTTACAAATAAGCAGTCAGAATATAAAAATGTTAGGATTCAGTAAGTCTGTAATTAAGAATAAAAGGGTCAGGATTAATAAAAAAACATATTTTTTAAATTCTCCGGAACTGCTAAAAAGTGATTTAAAAAGAAAAGATTTATATATAGTCTTAGAACAAGAAAATATTTATACTAAAAATATAACTATACCCCAAATTAGTAGAAATTTGATTTATGACCTCTTAGAATACGAGTTAATTAACAGTTTTAATTCTATAGAAAATATCATATATTCCTATAAGGTAATAAAAGAAGATGAGGAAAATATAGAAATACTTATTTATTATTGCAGTTCAGATAGTTTGAAATTCTTAAGGTCAATGTCAAGTGCTAACATTAAGCATGTATCCCTTATACAATTCTGTGCTGCAACTTATTTTAGTAGTAGAATTACTGATAAGAAATATATCCTAACAATATATTTCAATAAATATATGTATTTATTATATATTTGTGAGGAGAAGCTGCTAGCAAATAAGGTCATTAGAACTTTAGAAAAAGAAAATTATGATGTATCTAAGATATATAATCAACTGAATTTTGAAGAAGGTGAATTAAATGTATATTTCGCTAGTTTAGATGAAGATTATTCAATTGACAGTACTGAAGATAATTACAATTACATAAGTTTAGGAAAAGTAAGCCTAGAAAGAATTTATGAAACTGTGGTTTTAGGAGAAAAGCAGCATGGAAGATTATAATTTTATGCCAAACTGGTATAAGGATGAAATATTAAAAAAACAAATTCATAAAAATAAGTTGCAAATAAGCATTGTGCTTTTTATAAACATTTCAATAATAGTATCTATTATTATAAATTATTCTAATTACAAAGAAATATGTAATGAAGTCAAAATTCAATCAAAGATTAGGGGGGAGAAAAGGGAAATATATAATAGGAGGCAACAAAAGAGAGTATCCACATTGAAAACTTATGAATTTTTTAGTAGAAATACAAATTCTGATATAGAATATCAGGAAGCAACAATAGATGGAAATAGTATATTATTAAGTTCAACCACAAGTGTTGCTGGGTATTATGATTATATTAATAATATAAATAAATTAAAGGGATTTAGAATAAAAAACATAACAGAGCCAAAATATGAGGAAGGAGAACAATGCAGTTTTAGTATGCAATTGGAGAGAGATGAAAATTTCAAATAAAAATATTATTAAATTTATTTTATGCATATGTGCTATAGTATTATTAATAATAAGCATTAAGATATATTTTAATGGAAAAATAGCAGAAAGCCATTTGATTGAAGATAAGCCTAGTAATGTACGAGTAGAAATTGAGAAAAGAAAATATGGATATGTAGAAATTCTTAATGAAATTAACAAAATTGGAGACCTAAAGATAACACAAATACAAAATCAATCTGATGAGTCAGGGAATATAATAAATATTAATGTTGATTATATTGGAGATTATAATTATTTTGATAAAGTATATACTAAAATTAGTGATATTGAATGTCTTTATGAAGTAAAATATATTAAAGTTAACTTAAAGGACAGAAAAATAAGTATGAATTTGAATTTTTTAAAGACAAAATAATATGTGAAAATAAATATAGCATTTGCAAATATACTCAAGTTTTGATACAATATGATTGTTATGCTTTGTTCTTGTATATTATGTAAATGTTATTGTTAAATTTTTTGTGAGGTGACATAAATTTATGTATAAAATGAGAATTAAAGCACTAAGAGAAGCTATGCAATCTATAGGTATTGATGGTGTATTGATTCAGGGAGATGCAAATAGGAACTATCTAAGTGGATTTACCGGAGACGAATCTTATGCACTAATAACCAATGAAAGCGCTGTGTTTATTACTGATTCAAGATATACAGAACAGGCAAAAAACGAAGTAAAAGATTTTGATGTTGTCCAATATAGTGGTATTTTTGCAGATTTTCTAGCTGATTTAGTGAAAAAGTTAGGTATAAAAAAGTTAGGATTTGAAGAAAATATAGTTTCTTATGGACTTTATAGTACATACAAAAGTAAAATAGTCTCAGAATGGGTTCCTTTAAAGGGTGCAATAGAAGAGATTAGAATAATAAAAGATGAGTCTGAGATTGAACATATCAGGAAAGCAGCGGCAATTGCCGATCAGGCCTTTGATCATATGTTAAAGTTTATAAAAGTTGGAATGAAAGAAAGAGAAATTGCACTGGAACTAGAATATACTTTAAAAAAACTTGGTGCTAAGGCGTTATCATTTCCTTCAATTGTTGCATCTGGAGAAAGATCATGTCTACCTCATGGGCAGCCAAGCGATAAAATTGTTGATGCTGGTGAATTTCTAACCTTAGATTTCGGATGTATTTATGAGGAATATTGCTCTGACATGACTAGAACATTAGTGCTTGGAAATCCAAGTGATAAGATGATTGAAATATACAATGTGGTTTTGGAAGCACAGACTAAAGCAGCTGAATTTATTAAAGAGGGATTAATTTGCTCTCAGGTAGACGAAATTGCGAGAAAACATATCACTGACAAAGGGTATGGTTCTTATTTTGGTCATGGCTTAGGTCACGGTGTTGGCAGGGAAATACATGAAGAACCTAGATTAAGTCCAAAAGGTAATAGAGTATTGAAAGCAGGAATGATAGTTACCGATGAACCAGGTATATATATTCCTGGATTTGGTGGCGTTAGAATAGAAGACCTAATTGTTGTAAGAAAAGATGGTTGTGAAATATTATCTAAATCGCCTAAAAACTTAATATGTATATGATATTTTGGTATAAATTTACCTGAAAAGGTTATAATATAAATGAATTAATAGATTTTGGAGGGATACTGAATGATATCAGCAGGAGATATAAGGAAAGGAACTACTTTTGAATTAGATGGACAAGTTTTCACAGTTTTAGAGTTCCTACATGTTAAACCAGGTAAGGGAGCAGCATTCGTAAGAACAAAGTTAAGAAATGTT
>JAUZPI010000299.1 GCA_030706015.1 Bacillota bacterium | reverse complement strand
TGCCGAGCAGCGCAAAAATGATTTGGTAGTTTACTTGGCTCATGATATAAAGACACCTCTGACCTCTGTTATAGGATACTTAAGTCTTCTGGATGAAGCTTCTGATATGCCGCCAGAGCAGAAGGCAAAATATGTGGGTATTACCTTGGAAAAAGCTTATCGATTAGAGGAGCTTATAAATGAGTTTTTTGAGATCACAAGGTTTAATCTACAAACTATTGTTTTGAATAAAGAAAAAATCAATTTACTGTTCATGCTCCAGCAACTGGCAGATGAATTCTATCCAATGCTGACTTCACAGGAAAAGCAGGTGTCCGTAAGTGTTCCTGAAGGCCTCACTCTGTGGGGAGATGCAGACAAACTGGCTCGTGTATTTAATAACATTCTGAAGAATGCCATAGCCTATAGCTATGAAAACAGCGTCATTGACATTTCTGCTAAGCAGCAGGACAAAAATATTGTTATAACTTTTACTAATCAGGGAAATCCAATCCCCCAGGCAAAGCTTGATACTATTTTTGAAAAATTTTACCGATTAGATTCTGCACGTTCCACAAACACCGGTGGAGCAGGCTTAGGTTTGGCAATTGCACAAGAAATTGTTACGGCTCACCAGGGAACAATCTCTGTGGAAAGCAGCACGAAAAATACTACATTTACAGTAAAACTTCCGTCATAAGAAAATCTTAAGATTTTCATAAGCAAAAATTCCAACATCGTTTGCCTGATTTCGGTAAGATGAAAGTGTGAGATGGGACAGACATTGAAGGAGGAGGAAGAAGAGTATACTTTAAAAATGATTTTGTGTTATTGAAAATAGGTGCTTTTTATATAATAGTGTATAATAAAGCCATAGGAAAAAAGTGGAGGGACTATGAAAAAAATAGAGAAAATTAAAACAGTCATTTTATATGGAGTTTTCATTTGTTATATAATTTTGTTAATTAAAATATTGATTTTATCAAGACTTTCGCATATGGAGCATAGGTCAATCAATCTCATTCCTTTTCATAGTATAATGGAATATATATCTGGCAGATCTGACAATTTAAAAGCGTTTGCCTTTGGTAATGTGGTTGGCAATATAGCTATTTTTATTCCCCTTGGTACATATTTGTCATTATTCAAAAAAGATAAAAGAGTAATAACCAATTTATTGTTTATATTTATAGTGAGTTTGTCTGTTGAAATTATTCAGGGGCTTTTAAGCATTGGAGCATCAGACATTGATGATATAATTCTAAATTGTTTGGGTGGATTGATTGGTATTTTAGGGTATAAG
>JAUZPI010000298.1 GCA_030706015.1 Bacillota bacterium | reverse complement strand
TTTATATCAGGAACAGATAGTGATAATAGTTTAAGCTACAATTTTGATTTAAATTACCTAAATGAAATCTTAAGCAATGAAGCAGATGTACAAGCTGCAGAACAAATAAGTATTAATATTAAGGGAGGTACACAATAATGGGATTACCAAATGTAGAAATAATATTTAAACAAGCTGCATCGACAGCTATACAAAGAGGAGATAGAGGTGTTGTAGCACTAATACTTAAGGATACAGCATCAGCAAATGGCTCTTTTATAATGAACGGAGTCAAAGATATTCCTGATTCATTAAGTAATGATAATAAAGCAGAAATAAAGAGAGCCTTCTTAGGTAATGTAAATCAGCCTAATAAGGTAATAGCATATGTTTTAGGTACTGATGCAACTGACTATACAGCTGCTCAAAACTATTTTGAGACTGTTAAGTGGGATTATATCGCAGTACCAGACATTAAAAATGAAGAGGTTACAGCTTTTGCAGCATGGATAAAGGGCTGCAGAGATAATAAGGATTTAAAGGTGAAGGCTGTATTACCGCATTGCACTGCAGATCATGAAGGTATCATTAATTTTGATACTGACAACATAGTTGCAGGTACACAAAGTTATTCAGCAGCTCAGTACTGCAGCAGAATTGCAGGTTTACTAGCTGGAACACCATTAAGCATGAGTGCTACATATTCAGTGCTTTCAGAAGTGGACGATGTTCCTCATTATACAAAAGATCAAATTGATACAATGATTGATGCTGGAAAGTTTGTGTTAGTAAATGATGGAGAAAAGGTTAAGGTAGGCAGAGCTGTAAATAGCCTTGTAACTGTTAGTGAAGTTAAAGGAGCAGACTTTAAAAAGATCAAGATTGTTGACATTATGGACTTAATACATAGTGATATAAAAGGAACTATTGAGGACAGCTATATTGGAAAAGTGCCTAATGATTATGATCACAAATGTATTCTATTGACTGGCATTAGTGCTTACTTTGAACAATTAGAGGATGATATGCTGCTTGATAGAGGAATGAATAATATCACTATAGATATGGATGCTCAAAAAGAATATTTAAAAGGCCAAGGTATAAACGCTGATTCTATGAAAGATCAGGAAATTAAAGAAGCCAATACTGGAAGTTATGTGTTCTTAAGCGGAAACGTAAAAATTCTTGATGCAATGGAAGATATTGAACTTAATTTATCAATATAGGGGGATGAAAGAATGAATAGTTATAAACCACAAAACGTCATAAACGGAACATACGGTGAGATATGGATAAATGGAAACTACATGGCAGAGGCAACA
>JAUZPI010000297.1 GCA_030706015.1 Bacillota bacterium | reverse complement strand
CATTTTCACTAATCAGTATCTGTACCTCTATATCACTGTCAGAGTGCTGTACGCAGTTTCGTATCAAGTTTTGGATAATTCTTACGGTCATCTCTTTATCCACTAGGACAAATACGGGCTGCGTTTCATTGAAACGTAATGACAAATTATTTTCTTCAAGAATAACTATAGATTCTGCCATGCACTCAGTTACTAAGTTCGTAAGGTTGATTCTTTCTACTTGAGGCACTTGTTCTGCGTTGATTAGGTATGCATACTCGAAAAAGCGATCAATTAGTCTGCCTAGGTCATCAGCATGCTTTTGAGCAATTTGCAGCTTTTGCCGTTGAGCCTGTGATAGTATACCCTTTTCTATAAGCTGCTGATAGCCTTTTATAGCAGTGAGTGGGGTTCGTAAATCATGAGAGATATTTGCAATCATATCTCTAAAACGCTTTTCCTCATGAATGCCGTCAAGACGGAGGGTTTCCTCCGCCTTAAGACATTTATTTATGTTGACGGCCAAGTCATTCAGCTCTTTATTAACTAATTGTAAAGTGATTAGCTGCCTTGTATTTTCTGTTAACCTCTTAGTAAGCTGTCGGTTAATGCTGCGTAATTGCAGCTGTAAAAAAACGATATACACAGTGGATAATATTATTAATATGCTTAAGATACAAACCACAATTACCAACATTCTCATCAACCTTTCATCTACTTAATTTCCGATTTTCTAAATGCAAAATTCGTAACAGCTATAATTACAACTATAAATATCAAACTAACAAGGATTGCCTTTGAGATATCTTCTAATCCTGAGTTCAAGGTCAACAAACCATAGTTACCACCAAAAGGTGTACAGGCAAAAATATGATCAAAACCTTTAGAACTATTCTTTAATGCCCTCAATTGTCCAGATATAATTGAAATAGCATAATAAGCAGCAATCACAACCACTGACTTCTTAGATAAAATAGCAATCAGTATACAGATACTTAGCTGTGCCGCATATACGATTATTAATGTTAACATAACTAACAGCAGTTTTCCTATGTCTCCTGCTGAAAAAGTTTTACCACCATCTGAGGTAATCACATGCAGGAAGCCCATTGCTACGGAACCCATGTTGAACTTAGATCCTGTACCAAGGGCAATGCCTGTTATAATGGCATAAGGAATAAGAATAAATACTATAGAACAGAAAAATACCACTGCCTTACTGACTATAACTACACTCCTGCTGCAGCCATTTGCAATAGCATCATGTATTATTTTATTATCGAAATCACCGCATATAAAAATTCCTGCAATAACACCACCAAGAAT
>JAUZPI010000296.1 GCA_030706015.1 Bacillota bacterium | reverse complement strand
CTTCCTGATACTGTAGCTATTTTTCCTACTCCGATTTCCTTCATGTAGTTTTCTATTTCAGTTACATATTCTTTTGCTGATGATGGAGGTACATCTCTTCCATCTAGGAAAGCATGTACATAAACTTCTTTTACACCTTTAACTTTTGCAAGTTGTAATAATCCTTTTAAATGTTCTGTGTGTGAATGAACCCCGCCTGGTGATAGAAGTCCCATTAAGTGTAAAGCTGAATTGTTTTCTTTTGCATTAGCTACAGCCTTATTTAACGCAGCATTTTCAAGAAAATCTCCATCTTGGATAGATTTTGTTATTTTTGTTAAGGCTTGATATACTATTCTTCCTGCTCCAATATTAAGATGTCCAACTTCTGAATTACCCATTTGTCCATCTGGTAGTCCAACGGATAAGCCACTAGCCCCTAATTCTGTGTGAGGATAGTTGTTGTATACTCTATCAAAATTTGGTTTATGAGCTGCTCTTATTGCATTTCCATCTTCTTTGTCTGTTAAACCAAAACCGTCTAATATCATTAACAATACAGGTTTCTTTGCCATTATCTCTTCCTCCAATTTCTTTAACTCTTCTATTCTAAATAATGCCCATCAAGTTCATTATTATATAACTTTATGGTTAAGTTTTAAAGTAGCTAAAACTATGTACCAAAATGTTCTTGTATATATTCATACCAAGTATGTAATTTCCTATTTAAAATAAAGGCTTACACCTATACTTATAACTAATAGACAAGATAATAGAGGTAAGCCTTTAAGTCATTTTAAATTTTTAGTTTTTAATTAGAAGTTTACTATAGCTGAGAAATCTGAAGCCTTTAAGCTTGCTCCTCCAACTAATGCTCCATCGATATCTGGTTGAGTCATTTGTGCTGCTATAGTTGATGGTTTAACTGATCCACCGTATTGTATTCTTATTTCATCTGCAACTTCTTTTCCAAACACTTCTGCAACTGTAGCTCTTATAGCTGCTATTGTTTCATTTGCTTGCTCATCTGTAGCAGTTTTTCCTGTTCCTATAGCCCAGATTGGTTCGTAAGCTATAACAGTTTTTGCTACTTGTTCAGCAGTTAATCCAGCTAAATCTAATTTTATTTGTTTTCCAACTACTTCGTTAGTTACATTTGCTTCTCTTTCTTCAAGAGTTTCTCCACAACAAACTATTGGAATTATGTTGTGAGCAAATGCAGCTTTAGCTTTCTTGTTTATAGCTTCATCTGTTTCGTTGAAGTATTGTCTTCTTTCACTGTGTCCAAGAACTACATAGTCTACTCCTAATTCTTGAAGCATACCTGG
>JAUZPI010000295.1 GCA_030706015.1 Bacillota bacterium | reverse complement strand
ATGATTTCATGCCATTTGTCATTACTAAAATATCTTAAGATTAATCCTTCAGGCAGTTTCTCATTATTACTATTCAAGGTATTTTCACTACTATGATAAAAATCTATAACAACTCTGTTAAAGGTTCTAGCAGTATCAAAATTCATCTGATAATATTCAATACCATTTTCCTTTGATGAGATCCATCTTTTAGTGTAATCACCAAAATAAATATCATTAATCAAAGGAGCTAAAGCTTCTGAACGATTGTCCTCACTTGATACTTCAACTAATTTATTTAAATTACTATCATTTAAATACTTTGATACATCTACAATATTTATAAAGTCATTACTTTCCTTTGAAATAAACCTCATGCCACTTAACATGAATATAGACTGAGCTGGTATCTGATTATCTATATTTATTTCCATATAGCTAATCTCTCTAAAATCAAAGTTACCCTTAACCTTCTTTGAAAATTCGCCATCATTTTTTAAATCTATTTCTAAATATGCCCAGTTATATTTCGACTCATTATATTTATTGGCAAGTTCTCCAAACAAGTTGGATTTAGGTGTAAATTCAATATAATTATTATTATCCTTACAAAATCTAATAGTAGGAGTTTTGTTTTCCTTATACCAATCAATCATTTCATTTAAATATCTTATACAAAAGCTAAAATGTGAGTAATCTGATGCATCAATCCCTAAGTCCTCTGATCTTGGATATCTCAAAGTTATATCCTTAACCCCTGAGGATTGCAGCATAAGAGAACCATTATCACTTACATAATCTCTTTCATTGTAGGTAAGTGTCACATCCCCATCTGATTTAATATCCCAGTTATTTATATTCTCATCATTAAAAATCTCAAGTCCTTCTGATAAAACAAATATATTTATGCAATCAAAACCAACATTTTCTCCATCATTTACTGATAATAAAACTCTGTAAAATCCAGGCTTATCGAACTTCCTGCTTACTATTTTTCCATCATACGACTCTCCATCACCAAAGTCCCATATATAATTCAACCCTTCAAGATCTTTATCTATTTCTGACTTAAAGACATGTTCTTTATCAACTTTAAAAGTTTTCGAGTACGATTTTATACGAACGTTGATATTCCTTGGTTCTGTACTTCTATGGAGTTCTTTTATATCTGCAACGTATTCATCTGTATAAAGGGCTTCTCCATCATTACCATGTATTTTATTATTTATTAGAGTTATATTTTTTGCATATTTCAAATAAATCCCATGCCCTACAAAACCTCTATTATCACTTTTATTATCAAAAATTTCATTATCTTCTATAACCCAATT
>JAUZPI010000294.1 GCA_030706015.1 Bacillota bacterium | reverse complement strand
TCAGTAAATACGTTAATAGGCGGAGGAATTATAAATTCTTCACTGACGTTGATAAACATAAAAACACCATTAACAGATGACTATACAATAAATGGTGATTTAAATCTTCAAAGTGGAACGCTAGACTTAGGAGGCAGGAATGTAACTGTAACTGGAAACCTAAATGAATCCAACGGAACAATTAACTTATCAAGTGGAAGGTTAGTTGTTCTAGGCAGTGTAACACAAAGCAAGGGAACTCTTTACGTTAATAATGGAAGTTTAATAATAAGTGGAGATTATAAAATCACAGATGGTACCTATGATAACTATCCAATATTACTAATGACTAACGATGGGGATTATATCAGCGTAGGAAGAAATTTTTTAATAAAAACTTATTCTAATGGAAGCAGCTACATAACAGCAGGTGTGCTAGAGGTAAAAGGTGATTTCATAGAACGGGGAGGCTATAATGGTTGTTACAGTACGGCATATAATAATTTTACACCAGGTGGAACCAATAAGGTAATATTAAGTGGAAGCGGAGTTCAAACAGTAAGCTTTGATGTACCAGATAAGTCATATTTTAATATACTTCAAATAAATAATCCTAATGGAAATGTAGTATTTAATACAGGTGTAATAGTTAATAAATTAGTAGGAGGAGTTATAAATTCCTCATTAAAATTAATAAATCTATTAACACCACTATCAGATGATCTAACAATAAACGGGGACTTAAATATATTAGGTGGAACATTTGATATAGGAGGCAGAAAGGTTACTGTTGTAGGAAGCCTAAATATATCTAATGGAATAATATCTCTATCAGGTGGGAATTTGAACGTTACTGGAAATGCGAATGTATATAAAGAAACCATCTCATTATTGGGTGGAAGCTTAACTGTTGGCGGAAATATGAGTGTATCAAATAGTAATGCAGTACTATCAAATGGAAATATAACTGCCGCAGGCAATGTAACATTTTCCGGAGGAACAATAGATTTATCAGGAGGCAAGTTTATTATCGGAGGGACTTTAGCACAAAGTGCAGGAACTCTTTATGTTGATGGCGGAAGCTTAATAATAACTGGAGATTATAACATCGTTGATGGAATCTACGGTTCCTACGGAATACTAAAAATGATTAATGATAAGGATTATATATGTGTTGGAGGAAATTTCTTAACAAAATCTTATTGCAGTACAGCTGGTAACTTGTCAGCTGGTGTACTAGAAATAAAGGGCAATTTCACACAGAAGCTTTATGGTTACGGTGATAATTTTGCAGCTAGTGGAACACATAAAGTAGTACTTAGCGGATCAGGTGTACAAACAGT
>JAUZPI010000293.1 GCA_030706015.1 Bacillota bacterium | reverse complement strand
TGATCAAGGAAAGAAATACTTCTCAGTTGCATCAGGTGGTGGTACTGGAAGAACTCTTCACCCAGACAACATGGCAGCTGGTCCAGCTTCATATGGTATGACTGATACTATGGGAAGAATGCACTCAGACGCTCAATTCGCAGGTTCATCATCAGTTCCAGCTCACGTTGAAATGATGGGACTTATCGGAATGGGTAACAACCCAATGGTTGGTGCTTCAGTTGCTGTAGCTGTTGCTATAGAAGAAGCTAGCAAATAATTTTGCTCATTTTGTCTAATAACAATAAAGTTTAGTCAAAACGCATAAAGTTTCGTTAAACATAATAAAGTTTAGTTTAGGCTGCTCAGCCATGAAAGGGTTTACCGTTCATTGGCTGAGCAGCCTTTTTATTTTCCCGCCTTTACTTCTGAGATACCAGCCGTAAATATAGAATTCTAAATAGATTTTTTGTGGTTTTGCTGCTATGCAAACCTAGTAAACACAAGTATGTATATAATTAGAAGGATTTAAGTATGATTTTATTATATAGTAAAACAATTTGTCACATAATGAAATAAATTGTGGAATAATTAAGTAAATAGTGGTAAAATATATAAGAGTAGAGCATAACTGATAAAGTAACCATTTATATTTATCAGTGCAAAGCGAAAATTCAAATAAATATGCTGATAAATTCGCAATGTAAAGGTTTACACTGCTCTACGATCGAAATGAAACTATTATTTTAAAAGGAGGCATTAAATTGTTACATTTTGAAACTTTAATTGATGTAATTGAAAATAATAAACAGAATGATGTTACTGGAATAACATTTATAGATGATGATGGCGGTGAGAAATTTGTCTCATATAAACAAGTTTATTTTAAATCATTATGTTTACTAAAGAAATTTCTTGATTTTGGAGTAAATCCAGGTGATGAACTATTATTTCAAATAGAAAAAGATGAAGATTATATATATACTATATGGGCCTGCATTATGGGGAAAATTATTGCTGTACCTGTAACGGTTAGTAAAACAGAGGAACATAAAAATAGAATATTAGGAATTTGGAGACTATTAAAGAATCCGTTTTTAATTACCTATAGTGAGACATTGAGTGAAATTGAGAGATTTATTGATACAAAATCAGATTTAAAAGAATTAAAGGATAGTATCAATAAGAGAAGCATTTTAATTGATAACATTGAATTTGATAATTCTTATGCAGAGGTTAATAATGATACAAAGAAAGAAGATATAGCATTTATTATGTTCTCTTCAGGGTCAACAGGAATACCTAAAGGAGTAACATTAACACATGAGAATGTGATAGTTCAAATCT
>JAUZPI010000292.1 GCA_030706015.1 Bacillota bacterium | reverse complement strand
TACTAAAAGACAGTAGAGAGGACCTTGAAAAAGTAAGAAATTATTTTAATACCATTGTAAAAAGAAGAGCTTCGGAAAAAGAGGATTCTATATGGAAGAAATATTATCAAGCAAGAAAATGGATAAGATAGACCTAGAAGAAGAGTCTGAAAGGCTTTTAAAAGCCGCCTATGATTATGAAAAAAATATAGTTTACTTCCCAGTAAGACATCACAGCCCAGCCTGTTCCTATCATTTAAAGAAAACAATTAATGAATACATGCCTGAAATTATTCTTATAGAAGGACCCAGTGACAGCAATGATTTAATAAAATATTTAGTTCATGAGGACAGTAAAACACCTGTAGCTATATATTATAGTTATTCAGATAAAGAAAAGGTTTTCAGTAAAAGCCAGGGAAAATACATGTGTTACTATCCATTTTTAGACTATTCACCAGAATATATCGCTTTAAAACTAGGTAAAGAATTGAATATACCTACAGAATTTATTGATTTACCTTACCCTCAAATACTACTAAACACTGCAGCAGAAGAGGAGAGTGGTGAAGCTGAGAAAAAAGCTTACAATAATGATTATCTAGTAGAAAGAAGCAATTTTATACATAGACTCTGTGAGAAAAGCAACTGTAGAAATTTTTCAGAGTTCTGGGAAAAATACTATGAGATACATGGTATAGATACTGATACTAAAAGCTTTGCAAAAGGGATGCTGGGCTTTTGTTTGCTATCAAGGCTGGGGTATTCAGAGGAAGCATTGCTGCAAGAGGGATGTTTACAGAGAGAAATATTTATGGCGGAAAAGATTTCTGATGCTGCTGAAAAATACAAGAGAGTACTAGTAATAGCTGGAGGCTTTCATATATATTCGCTGTATAAGCTTTCTAAAGGCTATAAGGAAAAAGGAGAATTAGTAAGATACCATAAGTTTAAAGAAGAGAATATAGGTGTTTACCCTATAAGATATTCCTTTGAAGAAAGTGACCAGTTAAGCGGTTATGCCAGCGGTATGCCTTACCCTGCCTTTTATCAAAGAGTATGGGAGCTTATAGGTAAGGGACAGGAAAAACCCTTTGAAGGCAGTGTTATGGATTTTCTAATAAAATGCGGTAAAACTATAACAGATAAAATAGAAGGCTATAACATGAGCAGGGGGTTAGCAAGTCTTAGGGATAAAAAAGAAGCGGGAGTTTTTGAGCTTCTAGACTCAGCAAAGGCATGCTTTGTAAAAGGAGAGCTTAATCCATCAGAAAATCAGGTGTTGGAGGAGCTAAGAAAAGAGCTTAGAGGATATAAGATAGGCAGTATTTATGATAGTGATATGATCCCGCCAATACTAAAGG
>JAUZPI010000291.1 GCA_030706015.1 Bacillota bacterium | reverse complement strand
GCTGAATACATGAAGCTTATTAACTACACAGCACCAGAGCAGAAAAAGAAAAAGCAATGGTTTTTTGATAACGAGGAAAAGGAGGAAGATTATCTATCATGGTAATAGGACTTTTAATTTTAATACCTATTATAGCAATAACAACAGGCTACTTTACCTTAAAGGCTTATCAATTAGGCTTGAAACATAATTATGAGCTTAAACATGAACAGAAGCCCACTATTAAAGAAAACCCTCTTCAAGAGTTTTTTAATAATAAAGAAGAGGCTAAACAATCAGAAGAACAGGTTAGTATTATTGATGAATGGTTTAACGGTGCTAAAGAATAGGAGGTGCATAAATGGATATTGGTACTATTAAAGAATACTACAAAAAAGGCTTGGATTACTTTAACCAGATGCAGTTTATAAGCACATGGAAACAGGCTGAGGACTTTAAAAAAGGTAAACAGTGGCCTAAAGCTACGGAAAAAACAAAGAATATGCCAAGGCCAGTAATTAACATCATAAGGTACATAGAGAACTATAAAGTTTCTCAAATACTTAGTGAACCTATTTCAATGATATTTTCGCCTCGTGATGCTGAATATAGTCAAGATGATACTTCACTAGTAGGAGCAGAAATCTTTACTAAACATTCAGAAGAAGAGTGGGAGAATGTAAAGCAAGATGATTTAAACGAAGAAGCGCTAGACAGAGCGAGTGACATAGGCAGTGGAATATATCATTACTACTATGATGATAGCGTTATAAGTGGTTTAAACACTATTGTAAAAGGACAACTCAAAGGAGAAATATTACACCCTATTAACGTTTTCGTAGGTAATCCACAAAGTTTAGATACACAATCACAGCCGTATATACTTATCACTGTACGTGATGATGTTAAAGCGATTAGAGATAGAGCAAAAGCTAATGGAACATCTGTAGAAGATTTATCTAAAATCAAAGGTGATAAAGACACCGCAAATGAGGGTAGTAATAACTCTAATTTTGAAATAAATGATAAAGCAACAGAAATCACTTGTTACTGGAAAGAAAATGGTACAGCTTGGCTTATGAAAATATGTGGTGATGTAGTAACCAAAGAGCCAGTAGACACAGGACATACCCTCTACCCAATCGCTCGTATGAACTGGTACAAAGATGATAAGAACTGGTATGGATATGGAGATACTACGGACCTTATTCCTAATCAAAAGTCAATCAATTTTATTACAGCTATGCGAATGATGGCGGAGCAATATGGCGGTATGCCTAAACTCATGCTAAAAAAAGGTATGATTGATAACTTTAGTAATGATCCTAGTGTTCCTATAGTAGATAACTCTAGTGTCGGTTGGTC
>JAUZPI010000290.1 GCA_030706015.1 Bacillota bacterium | reverse complement strand
TTCTGGTCAGCAACAATAACAATACCTTCATCAGCAACAAAATTAGATTTTGACTTTACAGATGGAACTAATTGGGATAATAACAGTAGCAAGGATTGGCATTTACAAGTATGGTCATCATCAGTACCAGTACAAGTAAGTCCAGCACCAGTAGCTACAAAGACAACAACAGTATACTATAATGGAACATTAGCTTCCTCAGCAACTTCAATGACATTACATTGGGGATACAACAGCTGGGTAAGCCCTACAGATGTAGCAATGACTAAGCAAGCAGATGGAAGATGGGCTGCAACTATTACATTACCTTCAGGCAGCTATGAGCTTGATATGGCATTCAAAAATAATAATAATACTTGGGATAGTAACAACTCAGCTAACTACATCTACTCTGTAGCACAATAATAAATGATTAAGATCCTGCTTTTAGCGGGGTCTTTTTTATATGTGATCCATGTTGGTGCTAACTTTGCAGTAAATTGTTAAATAAATATGGTAATTTACCGTAATTACAAGAAAGTGAAAGAATTATTGGTGAAATATGCAGATAATTGTGAAAAATAACAATTTATTGATTTTACAAAATATACAGAATTATTTATAATGAAAATACATAAAGGGAAAAAATACATAAATATACAAGTTTCTTTATACATAATATGTATGGATGTTATATATCATTTCTTAAGTGATGTTAGGTATACAAATTTAATTACCAGCATTTCGAAGTTCATTCCCAAATATGCAAAATAATCCTTTATGCAAATTCATGTATCAAACAATTCAAAACAATCAATTAGTTCATGAAGCATAGACAATAATATTTAATAACTAATCTAAATAACCGTCTTTTGGTTAATTTCTTAAATTTCTCTATAAAAAATTATAAATTCTAAGGTAAACTCCAATAACTTATTGATTTAGAAATTAAATGATTATATTTTGCTGTACATTATAATTTATGAATAAGTGTGACTTTTCATATTGTATATGCTGCAAAAGTTTAGTATTGGGACATAGCAGCCGTTAGCAGCCATTTAGACAATACCCCTTAAGATTATACCGAAGCAATACGGCTGATAGTCATAGATAACTAGTAGTTCTTGAAAAGCCTGATTTCAAAGAACTATCAAGTGAAATTATCATTTTTCAAGGGGGTGGTAAAACGTTTGCAAAGTAAAAATATATCTAATTGCTTAGTTTACCAAAAACTTAAAGGAGTGAAAATTAAATGATTAAGAAAAAACTAATAACAAAATTAATGGCTTTAGGTCTATTTGTAACCTTAGTAGGTTCACCATTACCACAATTCAATTTTGCATCAACTCAATCCTCAGCAATAGTACAT
>JAUZPI010000029.1 GCA_030706015.1 Bacillota bacterium | reverse complement strand
ACCGAAGAAGTAAATCTTTCAGGTACCTATTTAATTATAGAGATGACCGCTATTGGATGAATCCTTGGAGAGACTCAGAGTGAGCACCGAAGGAGAAAGTCGTATGACGAAACTCTCAGGTAAAAGGACAGGGGACAAGTATAATATCTTAAAAAGTAATACATATCAATTACTTCATATAGATCATATCTATTCCCCTTTATATCTCCAATTACAAAATATTTTTATAGAAAAAGCATTTTTTAGCACAATGAAGAAGAAAATAATATTTAGTTATGGAGACTTTTATCTGGATAGTGAAATACTAACGCTACAAAATTGTAATCGCAGCAACACAGATTTAGAAACAGTAACACTAAGAAAGGCGGAATACATATGTCAGAAAATCAAAATTTGTCGAGAGGACTAAAGAATCGTCATGTTCAATTGCTTGCAATAGGTGGTGCAATTGGTACTGGATTATTCCTTGGTTCAGGCAGGTCTATTCATTTGGCAGGTCCATCTATTTTATTTGCGTACATGATAACAGGAATTATTTGTTTTTTTATTATGCGTGCTCTTGGAGAGTTATTGCTATCTAATTTAGGCTACCACTCCTTTGTAGACTTTGTTTATGATTATCTAGGAAGCGGAGCAGCCTTTATTACTGGCTGGACCTACTGGTTCTGCTGGATTTCACTTGCTATGGCTGACTTAACAGCTGTTGGACTTTATGTGCAATACTGGTTCCCAAATGTAGCTCAATGGGTTCCGAGTCTTATAGCTCTTGTTATTTTACTTATTATGAATCTTACAGCAGTAAGGTTATTCGGTGAAATGGAGTTCTGGTTTGCTTTAATTAAAATTGTTGCAATTTTATCATTAATTGTAATTGGTACCTTTATGATTATTAAAGGATTTTCTACTAGTGCTGGTACATCTACTTTTGCTAACCTTTGGAAGCATGGCGGCTGGTTCCCAAATGGGGCAAGTGGTTTTATCCTTTCCTTCCAAATGGTTGTATTTGCTTTCACTGGAATAGAATTAGTTGGTTTAACAGCTGGAGAAACTGAAAATCCAGAATATGTTATTCCAAAGGCTATTAACAATATTCCAATTAGAATTATCATTTTCTATGTGGGAGCCCTTTTAGTTATTATGGGTATATATCCATGGAATTCAATTAATCCAGATAAAAGTCCATTTGTACAGGTGTTTGCTTCAGTAGGAATTGCAGCAGCAGCAAGTATTATAAATTTCGTTGTACTAACCTCAGCTGCATCTGCTTGTAACAGCGGTATCTTCAGCACAAGCCGTATGGTTTTCTCTCTTGCAAAAGAAAAAAATGCACCTGAGTCAATGAAAAAATTAACCTCTCGTCATGTACCTTCAAATGCTATATTGTTCTCTGCAACTGTTATCTTGATTTCAGTTATTTTGAACTATATTATGCCTGAAGGGGTATTTGTACTAATAACAAGTATATCAACCTTCTGCTTTATCTTTATTTGGGCAATTATAGTTATATGCCATCTAAGATATCGCAGAACGAAGCCTGAACTTGCTGCTAATAGCAAATTCAAAATGCCATTGTACCCAATTGCTAACTATATAATTTTGACATTTATTGCTTTTGTTTTAGTAGTATTGGCACTTAACAAGGAAACACGTATTGCTCTATTTGTAACACCAGTATGGTTTATAATGCTTGCGGTGATATACAAGGTTCTTAAATCAAAAATGAAAAATGATGAAGATAATAAAAGAAATTTAGCATAGTTAATACTAAGAGTAATTTAAAATTTTAAGGATTTAGGAGAGTGCCACAAAACTAGGTCCACAATAAAGCAGGGCTGTATCATACGCTGATGTTCCAGCGTTTTGATACAGCCCCTTTTAGACTACTTTTTGATACAATCCCACTATTCAAAATCATTTTGATTTGTTATATCTATGCCTTGCTTCTTTATTTCTGCATCCAAGTGCTTACTATACTTTTTCACGAAGCTAAGCATGATATCAAATTGTTCCTCGGTTACCTGCTCAAATACGGCTTTATCCCGCTCTTGAAACTCTTTGTGCAGTTCCTCATGGATTTTGTAAACTACTTTCCCCTGCGAAGTCAAGCGAAAATAGATTTCTTTCTTGTTATCCGGCTTCTGGTAGCTTTCGATAATGCCTTTTTTTATAAGCTTCTTAGTTATTTTACTTATGGCACCTCTAGTCATATAAAAGGACTCAGCAAGTTTTGTCACGTTGGAATCTACATTTCTTCCAATGTATTCGATGCAATGTACCTCAGAAGACTTATAATCCTTGAGACTTTTTTCCATCTTAAATTTATTAAGAAAAACAAGTTTGTTGTATAAGTCCCTGAAACCCTTTATGACCTCATATTCTTTGTTCATGGTTTGTCCTCCCACCCGTTGGTGTATTGAGAATATTATATTAAATTTTTGTTTCTATTTCAACAATGTTAAAGTTTTCATAATATATTGTTTTTTATATACAATAATAAAAGAGAGTTATGCATAATATCCTCGTGGCATAGTAGAATATATTGTTTGAGCTTATCAATCTCAAAATAGGGAGGCAGATTATGAACGTTTTGGATGTAATTAAAACAAGAAGATCTATAGGCAAGGTTAAAGATCAAATGGTCCCAAAAGAACTTATAGAAAAAATAATTGAAGCAGGAACTTGGGCTCCAAATAGATATCTTACTGAACCCTGGAGATTTTTTGTAATAAGCGGCGAAGGTAGAAATAAGCTTGCAAAGGTAATGGAAGACATAGCAATTCAATCAGGAATTGATCTAGAAAGTGAAGAGGGAAAGAAAAAGCTTGAAAAGGAGAGAAATAAACCTTTTAGGGCTCCAATCATAATTGCAGTTGCCGCAGAGGTTACTGAAAATGGAAAGGCATTAAGACTTGAAGAATTAGGAGCCGTTTATGCTGCGGTGCAAAATATGCTGTTAGCAGCTCATAGCCTTGGATTGGCGTCATACTGGAAAACTGGGAAAGCTTGTTATGAGCATAAGATGAAGAAATTCTTTGGACTTGAAGAAAAAGATGAGGTATTAGCATTTATATATTTAGGTTATGCTGACATGGAGAAGAAGCCACCGCATAAAAGACCTGCTGCTGAGTTAACAAAATGGATTGACAAATAAAAAGTAATACACTACCCTTGTACTTATATCATGGGTAGTGTATCCATGCTTGAAATAGACTGTTATGGTTATGAAAGGTGAGATTGCAATGAGTAAACTTTATATTGCTTATGGAAGTAATATAAATTTAGAACACATGGCTTATACATGCCCTACAGCAAAAATTAAAGGAGTAGGTGAGGTTAGAGGATGGAATTTAGTATTTAGAGGTATTGATGATTCAGTTTATGCAACCATTGAACCTAAAGATAATAGAGTAGTGCCTGTGTTAATATGGGAGATAGAAGCTCCAGATGAAAAGGCACTTGATGAATATGAGGAATATCCCGAACTTTACCGAAAGAAAATAATTCACGCAATTTATAAAGGAGAAGTTTTGGAAGCTATGGTTTATATTATGAATGAAGGCATGCCTATAGAAAAACCTAGTCAAAGCTATTTTGAAACTATTAAGAAAGGTTATGAAGCTGTCGGCATTGATGTAAAAATACTAGAGAAGTTTCTAGAAAATCAAGGTATAAGGTAACTGTGTAATCATTTTAGTTCTTGTAATTTAAATTAGAGCTGAAATGATGTTTTATATGTACCTATATTTTCAGTGGTGTGAAATGTTGGTAATTTTGTGCAAAAAAATAGGATAGCATACACTACCCTCCAAATTCTAAAACTCTTTACGTTAGGTGAAGAATGGTTATGGAAGTACACAAATAGACTAAGAGGAATATTGAATAATTTTAGTTTTAGAATTACAATACTCATCAATTTCAAATATGTCTAACTGTGTTTAATGAATGATTACGTTTACAATTATTATTGTAAGTCATAAATTGTAAATTGTCAATTGATAGTGTAAAAAAATAATAAAAAAGCTTAAGAGTGTTGCCCTTAATATTTTTTTCAATTTTGAATGTATACAGGCTCCGTGATAAAAAGTAGAAGAATATTTTGTTTGAAATATTATGTAAATATGATAAAATTGAATTAATATTAATTATTCGATAATATTAATAATTTTTCAAAAATTAAATGCAGGAGGTAGCAAAATGAAAACTGATTTATTGGCAAAAGGAGCAATAGTACAAAGAGATAAGGAAACATATGCTGTTGCACCACATTTAACTGCTGGAATTGTAACTCCAGATACTTTAAGAACCATTGCTGATGTAGCTGAAAAATATAATGCAGCTGCTATTAAGGTTACTGGAGCGCAGAGAATTGCATTAGTTGGATTAAAAGAGGAAGATCTTGATAATGTTTGGGAAGACTTGGGTATGGAACCAGGTGCAGCTATAGGTCTATGTGTAAGAAGTGTTAAAGTATGTCCAGGCACTACTTTTTGTAAAAGAGGTGTACAAGATTCAGTAGCTGTTGGTTCAAAAATAGATAGTTTATATCATGGAAAAGAATTACCTAATAAATTTAAAATAGGTGTAAGTGGCTGTCCTCACAGCTGTGCAGACAGTGCATTTAAGGATATTGGGTTAGTAGGAGGAGGAAAGGGCTGGATGTTCTATGTTGGCGGAAAAGGCGGGGTGAAACCTAGGATTGCAGATAGAATAGCACTTTCTGTATCAGAAGAAAAAATATATGACTTAATAGAAAAAGTTATTCAAACCTATGCTGAAAATGCAACTAATAGAGAAAGATTAGGAGATTACATAGATAGAATAGGATTGGACGAGTTCAAAGAACAAATAAATCTTAACAGTTATTTATAAAAGTAAAAGCCATTAATCAGCTGATAAAGTATATAGTTTTAAGCTGAAGAAAGGTCAGGTAAGCAGATTTCTTACCTGACCTTTCTAATTCTTAGAAATTTCTTAGAAAACTTTAATAAAATTTTATGGTTTTTCTTATAGCATTTAAAAGCTAGTAATCTATAATTAAGCCATAAGATGAATTGAAGGGAGATTAAAAATCATGGGAAAAATAAAAGATTTTTTTCAAAATGAGAAGGTAAAGAGCTTTGGCAAAAAAGTGTTCAACAAGAAGACCTTTACTGCAGCAGTAATAATTATAGTTTTAGCAGCTGCATTAAGAATTGGTTTCTTCTGTTTGTTTGAGGTACAAGGTACAGTTCAAAAAGTTGACGGAACTAAAATCACAGTAGCAAACTTTTTAACAACTCAAACTGTAGATGTTGGCAGCTATCCAATTAGCGGAGTACAGGTAGGAGACAGAATTGAGATAACAAAGAACCTATCAGGACAGGTGTTGAGTGTCAGAGATAATAATGGAATGAAAATGAGAGGAAAAGGAAATAGAAATTTTCAAGGTGGGCAGAATTTTAGAGGGAACGGTGAACATAACTTCAGAGGTAAGCGTTAATTAGTGCACTTTACAATAACCTCCTATAAATGTTAGTATATAAAAAAGATATATTTGGATTAATTTGAGCCGGGAAACTTAATTGTTTTTCGGCTTTTATAAAATTTTATAATACATGGCATGAAGCATAATACTATTAACATAATAAAAGGAATACAGGGAGTGAGATTGATGACAAAGGTTTTAATTATTGAAGATGAAGCTGAAATTATTAGTTTTCTGAAACCAGAGCTGGCTTATGAAGGTTATGAAGTGGATTCAGTAAGTGATGGAAGAGAAGGTTTTGAGAAAATGCAAAAGGAAAAGTATGACATAGTGCTGCTTGATATAATGCTGCCTGGATTAAATGGTATTGAAATCTGCAGAAGGGTGCGTAAATTTTCAAACATACCTATAATTATGCTGACAGCCAGAGATCAGGTTATGGATAAAGTAACTGGACTTGATACAGGAGCAAATGATTATCTTACTAAGCCCTTTTCTATTGAAGAGCTGCTTGCAAGAATGAGATGTGTACTTAGAAACAGCTCTGCAAATTCTAATACTTTGGATGCAAAGCAGATATTGAGCTTTAAGGATATTAGTTTAAATCAAGCCTTTTGTGAGATTCAAAAGGGTGATGCTGTTATAGATCTTACAAAGAAGGAATATCAGCTGCTTGAGTTTTTAATAAAGAATAAAAATTGTGTGTTAACTCGAGAGCAGATATTAAACGCTGTATGGGGTTATGATTACATAGGCGATACCAATGTAGTGGATGTATACATCAGCTATCTTAGAAATAAATTGGAGGATAATACCAATGAAAGATATATTACTACTGTGAGAGGAACGGGATATATTATGAAAGAAAGTTCCTAGAAAGGAGATAATCATGCTTTTTAAATACAAAGGATTGTCCATATCAAAAAAACTTACATTAATATATTCCTCAGTTTTACTTGGTATTCTACTAATATTCACAGCCCTTACTTTCTTTCTTATAAGAAATTATATGATAAAAGATAGTGAAGCAATACTATCCTCAAATGCGGATATAGTATCAAACTATATTTCAAGTATACAAAACATAAGTAAAGAAAGCTTTAATAATCTAAGCTTAAGTCAAGGGATTTACTATACCGTATCTGACAGCAAAAATAATGTGATTTATTCCAATACGGATACAAGCATGCCAGCTAAAAAGCATATTGAAGGAAGAAAAAGAAATCGCAGACCGGACGATTTTGAGAAAGGAAATGACAATATTTCCACCAGTAGAATTGTAAGCGTTGGAGGACAAAACTATAACATACAGGTTACTAAAGCCTTCGAAGATATAGGAACTAAAACAGAAGCAATATTTGAAGTGCTTGTTATTATAAGTATTTTAGGTACCATTGTAGGAGTTTTTTCAGGATCTTTTTTAAGTAAAAGGCTTCTAAGGCCAATAAAAGAAATAACTAAAACTGCTAAAGAAATAACTTCTGTCAGCCTTAATAAAAGAATAGCAACAAATGACACAGAGGACGAATTAAAAGAATTGGCGGATACCTTTAATCAGATGATATCTAGGCTGGAAACGGATTTTGAAAACCAAAGAAGGTTTGTATCTGATGCATCACATGAACTTCGTACCCCGCTGGCTGTAATTCATGGACATGTAAATATGCTTAACCGTTGGGGTAAAGACAACCCTGAACAGCTAAATAAGTCACTTAAGACGTTAAAAGCTGAGTCTGAAAATATGAGCAAACTAGTAGAAGGACTTCTCAGCCTAGCTAAGGGAGACAATAATGTTCTTTCAATTAATAAACAGCAGTTTCCTGTGCATGCTCTTTTGAAAGAGGTGGTTGATGAAACTTTTATTAGTCACAGTGGTATAGAAATTTCAACTATATGTGATGAGAAGCTTAATGTGAATGCTGACTATAATGCATTGAAGCAGGTTTTGAGAATTCTTATTGACAACAGCATAAAATTTAGTCAGGGAACACCATCTGTGGTTATTGCTGCAAGATTGGCTCAAAAGGGAATTTGTTTGACTGTAAAGGATAAGGGTATTGGCATTCCCAAAGAAAATCTTGCTAAAATTTTTGATAGATTCTATAGAGTAGACGAATCACGAACAAAAGCAACAGGAGGTTCTGGACTAGGGCTTTCTATAGCTAAGCAGATAGTGGAGCTTCATGGCGGAAAAATTAGTGCCGCTAGTGAAATAGGAATTGGTACTGAAATTACTATTGAATTTAAAAGATAATGATTTTTCTCAGCAAACTCTCAGTTTAATTTAAGCTTAATTTAAGCTTCATATTTTATAATAATGATATCTAGTAAATCTACTGTATTATCTTGATAATCTCTTTACTTGAATGAATAAAATCACAAAATCTTCACATTTTTATTTGATAACTATCACAGGATTTTCTGATATTATTCTAGATATAGTAAAGAAACTAAGAAAATTGCAGTAGATAATTTTGAAAGGAGATATAGCAAATGAAAAAAAATAAAATTTCAATAGTACAGGTTTCACGACTTCTTATTCAAATCTTATTCTTTATATTCCTGCCGTCACTTTATATAAACACCTTTGCAGGAATTAAACAAATTTACATAGCTATAATTAAGCAGAATGTTGCTTTCACTCAGCTGATTCCTCAAATGATTGAGGTTGTGGTTATCATTCCGTTTACAATAATATTAGGTAGATTTTTCTGCGGATGGATGTGTGGTTATGGTGCCTTTGGTGATTTCATTTACAAGCTAACAAATAAAGTGTTCAAAATAAATTTCAAAGTTAATGAGAATGTAGATAGGGTACTTAAATATTTTAAATATGTGATATTAGCATTTTTGATTTTTATTGTATGTACCTTTAACATCACTGCATTCAACACCTCCAGCCCTTGGGACGTTTTTGGTGTGGTGGCTGCCGTAGGTAAAATGCCTGATTTCTCTTATGCAGCATTAAATTTAACTGTTGGGTTTATATTATTTATCCTTATTACAATTGCTTCAATGGTAGTTGAAAGATTCTTCTGCCGTTACCTTTGTCCGCTGGGCGCAGTATTTGCAATCACATCAAAACTTAAGATTGCAAAAATACAAAAAGAAAGGACAAAGTGTGGTAATTGCAGAATATGTACAAACAATTGTGCTATGGGTATACCACTTTACAAATATGATGTGGTAAATAGTGGTGAATGTATAGATTGTATGCAGTGTGTAACTGCATGTCCAAGAAAAAATGTTACTTTAACAGTTTCAGATAATGATGTAAAACCCCTTATCGCTGGAGCAGCAGTAGTATCTGCTATGACAGGCTTATATTACGCAGGTAACCTTGCAGTAAATGCAGTTGGGTTAAACAGTACGCAGGTAGCACAAGGTAGTGAAAGCACTTCCAATGCACTTTACAAGGATGGTACTTACGAGGGTACAGGTACAGGCTTCAGAGGTGGTACTACAAAAGTTTCAGTAGTGGTTAAAGGTGGTAAAGTTACTAGCATTACTACACTTTCTTACCAAGATGACGAACAATTTTACAGCAGGGCATCTAATACAGTTATTAAGGAAATTATAGATAGTCAGTCAACAAGCGTTGATGCAGTTTCAGGAGCTACCTTCAGCAGCAGAGGAATAATGGAAGCTGTAGAGAATGCGTTAAGTGGTGCTAAAATATCAACAAATTCTACTGGTGCTTCATCAAGTACTGCAGTGAACACTCAACAGCAGGATGAATCAACTAAATCTCAAACAGAATCAAATGAATCCAATGCTACATCAACTGCTTCAGCAAGTAATGGACAACAGGCTGCAAATAGTCAATCTAATACACAAACAGGTTCTGGTACAGCTGCAAGCACAAGTTCAAAATACAAAGATGGAACCTATGAAGGATCAGGTACTGGATTTAGAGGAGGTACAACAACCGTGTCAGTAGTTGTTAAGAATGGAAAAATAGCAGACATTTCTACCGTTTCTTCAGAAGATACACCACGATTTTACAGCGGTGCTTTCAACACAGTGGCACAGGAAATTATAAATAATCAAACTTCAAATGTTGATGCAGTTTCAGGAGCTACTTTCAGTAGCAGAGGAATAATGGAAGCTGTAGAGAATGCCCTAAGTAAAGCTGTTTAATAGACATAGGATATATATTGCCGGTTAAGGTGAAGAGATTGCACCAAAACCGGCTTTTTCTGTATAGTATAAAATCGAACTTTATAATTATAATACTATGAATATTTCTGTGAAATTTCATAATAAGTTTAAACAAAATTTAGCAATTATGCTATAATTATATTATGATTTTATCCGATGACTACTAGCCGTAATACTCCCACTTCTTAAAGCGGGAGATAACGGCTGGTCTGGATAATGATTTCTAACCTTCAGACGGGGCCTAAAACCCCATCTGAGGCTAAGAACTCTGTTTATAATCAAATTTTAAAGTATAAGGTGTGATTACAATTAACAATAAAATAAAAAAACTTATAAGCTTAAAAGAAACTAAATTTTTAAATCTATATGATGCAGAATATCATAATAAAAAAGGTAACGAAAAACATTGGATTATTGCCTCAAGAAAAAATTATCCAACATTAACTCAGCAGTTTTTTGAGGGAAAAAAAGGCAAAGTTGATGCGGTTGTGATTGTTGCTTATCACGTGGAGAGTAAGAAACTTGTATTTATTAAACAATTTAGAGTTCCACTGAATGATTATGTCTACGAGCTTCCTGCTGGTCTTTTAGATAATGATGAAAAGGCAGAAACTGCAGTGGCAAGAGAATTAAAAGAAGAAACAGGGTTATCTCTTATAGAAATTAATTATAAAAAATCTAGAGATAAGGTTTTTCTTTCCCCAGGAATGACTGATGAATCTGTTGCATTAGTTTATTGCACTTGTAAGGGTGAAATAAGTAGTGATTACCTTGAAGACGATGAAAATATTGAAGCTCTATTAGTGTCAAGGTCTGAAGCAGAAGAGCTTCTAAAAGAAAATGCAAATATGGATATTAAACTATACATAACACTTTCTAACTTTGTGGAATTTGGAGAAAAAGTATTTCTGTGATTATGCGGGTTAAAAAAGTGTATTTAATAAATCATCTGTAAAAAACTAGGACATGTCAACACTTCTGCTGAGGTGATGGCATGTCCCTAAAAAATCTTATGCTTTAATTTTTAGTAGTTGTTGTACTGTTGTCAAAATTCAGTTGGTTACGAATACTATCTGTAGCTTTATCAGGATTACCACCTAATGAAAGGAATCCTGAAAAGAGGTATATTAGCATAAAAAAGTATATTACAATTTTTGTGATTAATTTTTTCTTTTTGAAATATATATTTTTAAATGATTTTATAAAAACATATATAGTTAGTCCCATACATACTAATCCACTTAACGGATAAATTTTTAATAATGCAGATAGTGTAGAAGTAAGAATAAGTATTGCTATTAGTTTAATTGAATAGTATTTAGTAAATAAATGCTTGATTGTATCCATAAAGCTCCTCCTTCAAATATTATTTTATAATTCTACCACATTTTGACGTGGAAAGGAATATTATATATTATTGTAACAAAAAAAGGATAGGAGTATTGTCACTAAATACTATTTATATAAGTCCCGTAATTTCTGAAATGCTTCAAAGGATCTTTTTATCATATCTGGGTCCACACAATAAGAGATTCTTACATATCCTGGACAGCCAAAATCATCTGCTGGCACAATAAGAAGATTAAATTTCTTTGCATTTTCACAAAAATTCACAGCATCTTTTTCTAATGCTTTTACAAATAAATAAAAAGCTCCTTGTGGTCTGACACATTGGTAGCCCATATCAGTAAGTTTATCATATAACATTTTTCTGTTTATATCGTATAATGCTACGTCAGAAGTTTTTCCCTGACATTTTAGAATTACTTTTTGGAATAAACTTGGAGCACAAACATAACCAAGTGCTCTTCCAGCACCACATACTGCAGTATAAACCTCTTTTGAATTTTCAACATCATCAGGAATTAAAATATAACCAATTCTTTCTCCTGGAAGGGAAAGCGATTTGCTATATGAGTAGCAAATAATTGTATTATCATAGAATGCAGGAACATATGGTGCATGTACGCCATCATAAACAATTTCTCTATAAGGTTCATCAGATATAAGATATAAAGGTTTTTTATATTCCTCTGATTTTCTTCTCAATAAGCTTCCTATAGCTTTTAATGTTTCTTCTGAATAAACAACTCCAGAAGGATTATTAGGAGAATTTATAATTATTCCTTTTGTATTTTTAGTAATGGCTTTCTCTAATAAGTCCATCTGAATTTGAAAATTATCTGTATCAGGTGGTACAATTACAACTTGAGCACCCATGTTCGCTATGAAAACCTGATATTCTGGGAAATATGGTGCAATAATAATAAATTCGTCTGATGCATCTGCAGTTAGAGCCTTAAGTGCAATACATAATGAAGCTGCTGCACCGCAGGTCATATAAAAATTATCTGCCTTTAGCTGACAGTTATATGTATTGTTCATGTAATCAGCTAGACCTTTTCTTACTTCAAAATCTCCCTGAGCAGAGGTATAGCTGTGAATTTCATCTGATTTACATGTCTCTAGCAGTTCCAGCATAGCTTCTTTAACACATGCAGGTGCTGGGACTGTTGGATTTCCAATGCTGAAGTCAAATACATTTTCTTTTCCAACAATTAAGGACTGCTGCTTTCCGTATTCGAATAATTCTCTAATCGTAGAGCGCTTTGCTCCTAATTCGTACATTTCTTTTGATATCATTATCTTATCACTCCTTATGATTATATACTAGTTGCGCATGTACCCTTATTAATTAAATCATGAATAGCCTCTACAGAACATTTTACCATACTTTCCACTGCGATATTAGTATAAAAAGCCATATGTTGTGTCATTATTACATTTGGAAATTGGCGAAGATAAGCAATACTCTGGTTACTAATAATATCAGTTCGTTTATCCTCGTGGTAAATACCATCTTCTCCTTCGATAACATCAAGAGCTAAAGCACCAATTTTCCTTGATTCGATTCCTTGAATCAATGCATCTACATCCATAAGCTCGCCTCTTGCACAGTTTATTAATACCACACCGTCCTTCATACGTTGAATTCTTTCATTATTAATAAAATGATAAGTACTATCTAGTAAAGGCGTATGAAGGGAAATAACATCACAGGAGCTTATAAGTGAATCTAAGTCAGTATATTCTGCATATTTTTTAACCTCATCATTTTCATACATATCATAGGCAAGTATTTTGCAGCCGAAGCCAGAAAGATTTTTGATAACACATTGCCCGATTTTTCCTGTTCCAATAATGCCTACAGTTAACTCATTAAGTTCACGACCTTGCAAGCCCTTTAAGGAATAATCATTTACATGTCCACGCCACATTGCCTGTTTATAATGTCTTAAGGACATTAATATAAGCATTACAGTATAATCGGCAACACCTGTAGGCGGATAGTTGGAATTAGCAATTTTTAAACCAATTTTATGTGCGTGAGTTACATCAATATGATTATAACCAACAGTTCTAGTAGTACAGCAGGTTACCCCAAGTTTCTTTAAACCATCTTCAATTTCAGCCGTTATGCTGCTCCAACCTAAGATAGAGATTCCATCATAACCCTGTACCAGTAATAGATTATCTAAAGTAAGGCTAAATGGGACACAGGTAATCTCACATTGATATTTTGCTGCATATTTTTCAAAATATTCCTTCTCATCATCGCGTACTTCGAAAGCCAGTATTTTCATAATAATCCTCCTCAGGCCTCTAACTAATTAAGGAGAAGTATAACAAAGAGTATACTCAATTGCTAATATCATTTTTTTAAGTTATAATAACTTAAAGTTATAACAAGTAAAATAGATTAATGGAGGAAGCAGATGAATACCAGACAATTGGAGTATTTTGTATCTTTAGCTGAAACATTAAGTTTTACCAAAACTGCACAGAAGTTTTTTATATCTCAGACTGCAGTGACTAAGCAGATTAAAATGTTAGAAAACAGTTTAGATATTAAACTGTTTGATAGGGATAACCATCATGTAGAATTAACACCTGCAGGAAATATGTTTCTTAATGAGGCAAAGAATATTCTATATAAAATTGAAGAAGCTTTAGAAAGGGTACATCTAACAACAGTTGGATTTGTTGGTTTACTTCGCATTGGATATGTAGAAGGTTACGAAAAGACATCCTTTTCAGATTTAATTTTCTCATTATATAATCAGTATCCTAATATTTCAATTACGTTTTTTAGAGGAAATGAAAAGGAATTATATGATAAGCTTTCTAATTCTGAATTGGACATAGTGTTTAATATTTGGAATAAAAAAGAAATGATTACTTCTCTGGACGGTTACTTAATTAAACGTTATTCATTGAATGTGGTGGTGCATCCTACACATCCCTTAGCAAAACGTAAATCAGTACAGTTTAAAGAATTAACTGGTGAAACTATTTTCCATCATAGTGAATTTCAAGGTATTGAATCTATCCTTTTAATGGTATCAGCTAATATGGGAATTGCTATTTTGCCTTCCTTCTGTGTAAGATATTTTAATCAATCTCAGCACCTTATGATTTTATCCCTGGAGGATAAAAGTGAATATGTGGATATTGCTGCTATATGGAATAATGAAAATCCTAATTCAGCGTTACCAAGGCTAATTAATATTATCAAAGATTGAAGTTTTGGATAAAAGAACGCTTATGCAGTAATGGAAAGGATGTGTCTATAATCATTATATTGTAAGAATTTCATAAAGTGTATTTAATAATTTTATTATATATGTTATACTTATGAGTTAGGAAGAGAGTGATGAGATGGATGTACATAAATCAATGGCTTCAAGATTTTTAGAAATAATTAAGTATATGTTTTTTTTAGTTTTTTTAATAATTTCTTTTTTAACTTTAGCAGTGTCACCATTATTAGATTATATGTGTAAAAAAAATTTTGCATTTTCGAATATCATCTTATTTATATTTGATATTCTAGTGTTTTCAATTATTCTGGGGATTTGGAAAGTATTTGGAAAACGATTTTTTAATGTAATAGACAAATATGCTACCAAATTTATTTTAGTGTTTAGTATAGTTTTGTTTTTAGGTCAGGTGTATTTATGCTATAACATTTATTTTTTATCAGGCTGGGATGCAGGTTATGTATTTCAAGCAGCGAAAATGATTGCTTCGAGAGTGCCGTTGGGGGATTTTAATGCTTATTTTTCAAGATATCCTAATAATATAACATTAACATGGATATATTTAGTAATAATAAAAGTAAGTGCAAAGCTGGGTATAGTAAATATAGGAAATGGGCTGGGAGCAATAATAATATTAAATTGTTTTATTTCAAGCTTAAGTAGTTTTCTAACATACAAATCTGTTGAAAAGCTTACTAACAAAGGGTGGGCTGTCTTTTCATGGATATTATACTTATTACTATTAGGAACATCTTCATGGATTCTGATAACATACTCTGATCCTTTTGCATTATTTTTGCCTATCTTAATATTCTTTATTTATACAAGGGACTTAAAAGATAAATATAGTTTGGCGAAATGGTTTGCAATAGGAATTTTCAGTTTTTTTGGTTATCATATTAAGCCGCAGGTAATAATTATATTAATTGCAATTATGATCATTGAGCTAGTAAGATTTCTCTTTTTATCAAATATTGAAAAAAAGAGAAAGTGTATTATAATGGGAATTTTGCTATTTACGCTATTTTTATCAAATATTTCTTACCAAGCTATAACAAAGTATAATGGATTTAATCTTGATAAGGAGGATGCATTTGGAATGTCCCATTTTGTTATGATGGGGTTAAACGTTAAAACAGATGGTGCTTATAGTGGAGATGATATTGCATATTCAGCAAGTTTTAAAACTTCATCTGAACGAGAAAGAGCTAATATTGAAGCTATAAAAGAGAGACTAAATAATTTTAGTGCAATTAATTATATAAAGTTTATATCAAAGAAAATTCTTGTAAATTACGGGGATGGAACCTTTGCCTGGGGAGCGGAAGGGAATTTTTATGCTGAACTTTATCCTGATAAGAATTCATGGCTTTCGCCAATGCTAAAAAGCTTTTTTTATAGCGGTAGGAAAAATTATATTAAAACATCAACATTAGAGCAAAGCATTTGGGTTGGAACTATTGTATCTATGCTGGGCATAATACTTATAAAAAGGAATCAGATGAATAAGGAAATTGCAGTTTTAATGCTATCAATTTTAGGCTTGACTGCCTTTGAACTATTATTCGAAGCAAGAGCAAGATATTTATTTATTTACGCTCCTATTTACATCAGTTTAAGTACAGTGGGATTAAAAAGTATAGTTTATAATATTAAGCTGTTTATAGAGAAATGGCACCTAAATGCAAAAGTAGAGAACAACATAGAATAAAAATATTATATTTTCAATAAATTTTAAAAGAAGGAGATTACATATGAAAAATATTTGGTTAGTGATACCTTGTTATAATGAGGAGAAAGTATTACCTGAAACCTCAAAAAGGTTGAAGATTATAATGGAACGCATGATTGAAGCTAATAAAATTTCCCCAGAAAGTAAAATAGTCTTTGTCAACGATGGATCAAAAGACAAGACATGGAATATAATTAAAGAACTTCACAATGAGAACAAAATTTTTTCGGGTATTAATTTAAGCAGAAACCGTGGTCATCAAAATGCACTATTAGCTGGTTTATTGACGTCAAAGGATTATGCTGATGCGGTCATATCTTTAGACGCTGACTTGCAGGATGATGTAGAAGTAATTGAGAAGTTTATTGATCAATTTTATAACGGATACGATGTAGTTTATGGTGTTAGAAGTTCTAGAAAAAAAGATACTTTCTTTAAAAGATTTACTGCAGAGAGTTTCTATAAAGTAATGAAGTTTTTAGGAGTTGATATTGTATTCAACCACGCAGACTATAGACTAATGAGCAAAAGGGCCTTAGAGGGCTTGGAAAAGTATGGTGAAGTAAATCTCTTTTTACGTGGTATAGTACCTTTGATAGGTTTTCCTTCAACTATTGTAGAATATGAAAGAAATGAACGTTTTGCAGGTGAATCAAAATATCCTTTAAAAAAGATGTTAGCCTTTGCTTTTAATGGCATAACTTCATTTAGTGTAAAACCAATACGTATGATATTAAATATAGGGTTTATGCTATTTTTTATAAGTGTCGCTATGATGATATGGTCAGTTATAGCTAAAATTGTAGGTGGCACTGTTGTGGGCTGGACATCCTTGATGATATCTATTTGGATGATTGGAGGTATTCAGTTAATTAGTATTGGGTTTATAGGTGAATATATTGGAAAAATATATGAGGAAACTAAGAAGCGTCCACGATATATTATTGAATCGTTTTTAAAATAAAAAATTGACCAGCTCATAGTAGAAATTAATTACTATTAGAGCTGGCCTTCTTATTTGGGGTTTCACTACTGTAGCAGTGTTAGAGGGTATATATATCAGAAAACTCCATCTTCGTTTTTTGTACTGGGTCATGACTATTATTAAATTTAGGTTTTATGTTCATTCCTTCATCAATTAGCTTTACAGGCAATTCGATTATAAACTCTGTTCCCTTACCATAAGCACTTTGTACACTAATCGTACCTTCATGAAGCTCTACTAAGCTTTTAACCAGGGAAAGACCTATACCGCTTCCTTCATTCTTTCTAGACAAGGACCTATCAACCTGTCTAAATCTTTCAAAGATAATTTCTTGCTTATCCTGTGGAATTCCTATACCAGTATCTTTAACTGTTATGCTTATGGTATCATTATTATCCTGAAAATACACCGAAATTTTGCCTTCAGTTTTTGAGAATTTCACTGCATTAGATAGAAGATTAAGCATTATTCTCTCCAGCTTATCTGCATCAAATGCCATAACTTTTTCTTCAGTATTTGTATCAAATATAAGCTCTAAACCTTTGCTCATAGCATATTCAGCTACTGATAGAGTAATATCTTCTATTACCTGTACTGCATTATAATTATGAAGATCCAGCTCAGAAAAACCTGCTTCTATTTTAGTAATATCGATAAGATTGTTAGTAAGTCTAACCAGACGATAGCAATTTTGCTTCATCATTTTGATATAATGTTCTGATTTTTCATCATTTAACAGCTGATTCATAGTGGTACCTTTAAGTTCCATCAATTGCAAAGTACTTAATATAACATTTATAGGAGTACGCAGTTCATGAGAAATATTTGTTATGAATTCACTCTTCAACTGATCATATTCCATTATTTCTTTAAGAAGTCTGTTTTTTTCAAAAGCAACTTGAGCCATTTGGGACAATTCGTTTCCAAGAACAATACAGGCTATTGACGAATTATTATGGCGGCATACTCCATCATCAGCTACCCCTTGTTCACCAAAACTAAAAAAACCAACTAGTGGTTTATCACTTAGCATATTTGCCATGTTGGCAATCTCTTCCTCATATCTTTCTCCAATAATTCTAGGGCGTAATGCACAATAATAAGCAAAACTTATGGCTGCATCAGTGATTCCCCCTCGGATGAAAGCTTTACTAAGAGCTTCAGTACCTGCATCTATAATATTCGTTGAATCAGGCTGCATCACTGTAAAAACAGTTCCTGGAGGAACTTGAGCTGACAACCATATTCCTCCTTGTGCTGTGGAATAGCTGGCAGTAATTATACCGTATTGTCCCATAGAGTTAGAAACGCCTAATGGAATTCCTGTTGTTTGAGCATAATGCTTTCCTAATAAGGTTTCTTTAGAGGTATTTAATAATTTACTTAAAGCATCCTCAGCAGGCAGCCCATCTAATGTCAAAACTTCATAACCATCAACTGAAGTAACTTTTGTTTTCAGCTTAGTAGGATGGAATCCATTGGTCATTGAGATACCAAATTGCAGTTCTGTTTCGAAAACTGCTAGAAGGATACTGTCACTGTAAACTTCTTTACCATGAAATACATAGTTTTTTTCCATCTGCCAATCATCCGCTGAAGATCCTCCTATAATAGGGTATATTCCTAGGGATTTTATTTTAAGTGCTTCAAGAATTTCATAACTACGAGTGTTGTTGTAACGGGTATTTCCAGGGGAAAAGAGCATGATAAAAATGTTTTTTCCCTCCATTTTAATTTTTCTTGAGAATTCATTAATATCTTCAAAAAAAGGCTTTACAGATGGAGAGTTTATTGCCTCATTTAATGAATTTCGCCAGTTTTTAGATACATCTGTTCCAACACCGCAGTGTACCTTTAGATAAGGAGATGC
Organism: Bacillota bacterium; assembly: GCA_030706015.1. Classification (GTDB taxonomy): domain Bacteria; phylum Bacillota; class Clostridia; order Clostridiales; family Clostridiaceae; genus JAUZPI01. The sequence goes on along the minus strand of JAUZPI010000029.1, from coordinate 31,795 downwards.
CAAAATTACCACTAAAACTGTTCCTTTGTAAGCTCCGTTACAAATCTCTCCAGCTGTTGTAGTTCCAAATACCGGCTTCTCGCCAACAACATTGTAAATACCTTGTAATACTTCAGAAAGGTCATACTCTACTGATGAATATACCATAACAGCGGATATGCTATATTCATGAATATTGTCTAAAGCCATTTTTGCTGCTTCCATACCGGTCTCGAAGGAAGAGGCGCCTTTAGCTATTCCATATCCTGTTTCAATTTTGGGGTGACAGTTTTGTTCCATAAAAACCCTCCTAAGACTAATTAACAACAAAAGTTTAAACAAATATATAAAAAAGAATGGTTGAAATCTGGATATTAATCTGAAATTTATGCACAATGTTACAAATACAGACAATATTATACCATTTAGTCGAATAACTGAAAACATTTTTATAAAAGCAAATTAAAATTGTGATCTATAATGGCTAATTATTCAAAATATAAAAGGTCATCCAGTTATGGCTGACCTTTTAGAGGAGGAATATTAGATTATACCTATAAATCTATGTGCAATAGGAATTATAAAGGGATCATATAGAAAATTAATAAAAGAAAATAGTACTATTCCAAGCAAGGCGCCAAGCATAGCTCCATTAATTCGAATCCAATGCAGAGGTTCACCCGCACTATTTTCAATGAGATCACTCAGCTGATCATTTGTAAAGCCTTTAATTCTTTCTTCTATAAATTTAGAAAACTCCATACGATTTGCAGCAATAATTTCTATAATAAGACCTTTTATTAAAGAATCTATCCAGTTTAAGGTATCAGCATCATTTTTTATAGCTTTCCATAAATCTTCTATAAGCTCTTTAACAATATCTGCAATAGCCTCACGCTTATCCTTTGAGGCTTCTTTGCCATCCTTGAATAAAGATGATAAAAAGATTTCTGCTTTGGTGAGAAGTTTATCTAATCTTTCTTCAGTTAGGAATTTGTCTATAAAATTCTCAAGCATATTTTGCAGATCAGCTTTCATTAATCGTTCTTTAGAAAACTTGTCAATTAATATTTTCAATTCATTATAAATTTCATCAGTAGTCTTCAGCTCCATTAAAAAGTCAGTACCTTCTGATTGTATAGCCGATGTCAATTTACCTACATCAGCAAAGGTTTTAACACCACCGAAAATGCTTAATCTAGTTCCTGCCTTAGCACTAATCTTAGCGTCTAGAAAAATATACAGCTTTTCTCTGGTTTCAGCCTTATTTAAAAGTTCAATGGCCTTATCTAAAAGGCTGCTCAAAACCTCTTTAGTAAATTTTTTCTTGATAAAGTCATTAATAAAGCTTATAATCTTTGTTTTTATAAAATGTATATCTTTTGTTTTATTCTTAAGATAGTTTAAAAATTTAGCTTTATCATTTTTAAAGTTTTCTATTATCTTAAATGCTTGAGATAATAGAAAACCCTGTACTTCATGTATTATAGACTTATTCTCAACCATATCTACCAGAGTCTGACCTATTGGCATTTTTTTAATGGAATTTTGCACATAATCCATGTCTAATAAATTGTTATTAATTATTAAGGTTAAATTATTAAGTATTTTTTCTCTATTTGACGGAACTATAGGTCTTATAGGAAGTCCTAATGGTTTTTCAAATAGAGCAGTTACCGCAAACCAGTCTGCGATACTTCCTACTAGGGCAGCTTCTACAATAAAAATCATCATTCTAATAATGAATATTTCACCTAAGTAGTGTTTTAGAACTGCTAATAGTATGAAAATAATTATTAAAACTGCTAAAATCAAATTGGCTCTTTTTCTATTTTTCATGACTTACTCCTTATCCAGCAATATACATAATAATAAAGGTGAAGATGCCGACTGCACCGCCTACTAGGGAACCATTTAATCGAATCATGTTTAGGTCTTCACCTACACTATTGTATATTTCTTCTGTTAGCATTTCATTTGAGTATTCAGCTAGTTTATTTTTTATAATAAATTCTATTTTTCTATATAAAAAGTCTGACAATCTTATATCCATTTCATCAATAAGTCTCTTTCTTAGGGCCCCATTTTCTTTTAATAGTACATTAAGTTTATCAATATTATTGTAAGCAATTTTTTGTATTGTATTTGCTGGAACACCATTTTCTAATCTATCTGCTGCAATTTCACTATAAATAGCTTCAATATCAATGTTACTAATTAACTTTCTTAGGCTTACTATGGCAGAGTATTTAGTAAACTGTTCTATCAGCGCTGGTAAATCATATTTACTTATAAATTTAGGATCTTTAATTGATTCTAAATAATTATCTGCCATTTTTGTTAGGTCACCAGGGATATCACTAAAGGTAGAGAAAACATTCGAGGCAAATATTTTCAGCATACTGTTAGAATCATTGTATCTATCTTTTACCTTTGTATACAATTCATCAAGCTTATTTTGAACTAAGGGAAGCTTTAATACTTTTTGTAATTCGCTAGCTGCAGAACTTATAGTACTGTTCACATAACCAGCACTCACTGCCCAATCACTAAAATGGACAGCTATCTTATAAATATCGTCTTTGCTTGCAGTTATTGATTGTTTTGCAAACTTTCTAAAATGCTCCTCATTTTTTTTAATAGATTTAATATTGATCTTTGATATTATTTCTTCCGCTGTGTTGTTTAATATTTTATGATCAATAATATAATCAATCAACATTTTTGAAATTCCAATTTCCTTAATTTTCGCTGTTAATGCATCCTTGGTTATAACCTTATCCTTAACTATATCAACTATTACGGTTATAATTTCTTCTCTATTTGCTGGAATCATTTCTGTTTTAAATAATGCCTTGGGCCAGCTTATACCTAAAGGCTTTGCGAAAAAAGATTTTATTGCAAACCAATCAGCTATACCACCTATAAGACCAGCACTGGCAAAGCTAAAAATCAGTCCACCCCAAAATGTCTTGTGATAAGGGTAAAATATCATAAATAGTATAACGAATACCAGTAGAATAATATTAGCAGCCCTTTGAGCAGAAAATCTGCTTTTTTTCTTTTGGTGCATTTTGAATCCTTCTTTCATATATAAATAAATTGATTACAACTCTGTACAAATTATTATTGTTTTCTATAGATTAATTATAACAGAATAATATGCTTTCATAAATAATCCCAATTAATAGGCTATTTTAATCGTTATTTTGAGGTGGTAAAATACAAATTAGTAAGGCAATATATTTGAAGGAACATATTGACACTTAAGTTGCTTGGTTGTAAAATTAAATATACCAACTAAACAAATCGGATTAATTGGAGAACGTTAAGTAAGTTTATTCTTCAGCTATTTAGCCATTAAATTTATTTTATAGGAGATTTAAAATGAACAAATCATTTGGAAAAGATTATACGACAGGTAACATCCCAAGGCATCTAATAGCATTTATTTTCCCAGTTTTAATAGGAACAATGGTACAAACAAGCTATAGTATTATTAACGCCATATGGGTAGGGCAGCTTCTCGGTAGTGATGCGGTTGGAGCAATTGCAATTGTATTTCCAATAACATTAATATTGATAGCATTGATTTCTGGGATATCAACTGCTGCTTCAATTCTAATTGCTAGAAACTATGGGGCTAGACGAAATGATGTTATTCAGAAAGTAGTAAATAACGCATGGACTTTATCAGTAATCTTGATTATTATCACAATTATCATTGGACTTCTATCTTCAGATAGCATTTTGAGATTATTACATACTCCTGATTCCATTATGCATTATGCTTCTGGATATCTTAAATTAATATTTATAAGTTTTTGCACAATGAATATTTCTAATCTAACAGTATCAACAGTGCGAGGTGTTGGTGACACAAAAACTCCAACTATGTTTTTAATACTTTCCACTATAATAAATGCAGTCCTTGATCCTATGTTGATAATAGGTATTGGTCCTTTTCCTAGAATGGAATTAAACGGTGCTGCTGTTGCAACATTAATTTCAGGGGCATGTTCAACAATATTTGGGGTAACATATCTTTGTCGTAGATATAGCAAATTACCATTACGTCCACGTAAATTACATCTGGAGCTTGAGACCATAAAAACCTTGGCAAAAGTAGGGTTACCGATTTTTATACAACAAACTATCTTATCGCTGGGGATTGGTTTTGTCACTACTTTTGTTAATTCCTTTGGAGCTAAGGCAACTGCTGCTTTTGGTGCCGCAATGAGAGTTGAAATGTTCCTAACCATGCCTAATATGGCAATTCTAATGGCCGTTTCAACCCTAACTGCTCAGAATCTTGGTGCGTATAAGTATAGCAGAATTAAAAACATTTTCACCTGGGGTATAGTTATAAGCTTGTCAATTATCACTGTATTTTTGATACCGATACTTGTTTTTCCAACTCAGATCATGGGGATGTTTGTTAAAGATCCAACTGTTAACTCTTTTGGGGCTACATACTTACGAACTATATGTCCTGCATACATTTTATTGGCAGTTTCATATGTGGCAAATGGTGTAATTAATGGTTCTGGTAAAACTTTTATTACAATGTCCTTTTCATTTGTCTCTTCGTGCATTATCCGAATAATAGCAGCGTGGCTATTCTCTCGTGTATTTGGATTAAAGGGCATTTGGTATGGTATAGTACTAAGCTATTGCATTACATTTACGTTCAATTTTGTCTACTATCTATCTGGTAATTGGCGCAAGGAGAAAAGTAAAGCCGATATTAGAGTGATTGAGGATGGTCTAGAAACTTAGTAAGACCGGAATAATTTGATTTTATAAGTGAGCACCTGTGCAAATAACAGGTGCTTTTATTACTTATATAAAATATGGAGGCTAATATTTTGCACAGTGGGAATACTTAAAATAAAAACTTAGGAGTGAATGAACGTGAGTCACAAATTACTAATAATTAATCCAGGATCAACATCAACAAAAATAGCAGTATATGAAGACGAAAAAGAAATATTTGAGGAAACCTTAAGACACTCAGCTGAGGAAATAGGTAAGTTTAAGCATGTATCTGAACAACAGAACTTTAGAACAGAGGTAATATTAAAGGTTCTACAGGATAATAAAATAGACATAAAAGAGCTAGATGCGATTGTTGGCAGGGGCGGACTTTTGAAGCCTATAGTTAGTGGTACATATAGTGTAAATGAGGCAATGTTAAAAGATTTAGAAGCAAGCGTGCAAGGAGAACATGCATCTAATCTTGGTGCAATAATAGCCAATGAAATTGCAAATTCTATTGGAAAGATTGCATTTATAGTAGACCCAGTTGTTGTAGATGAAATGGAAGACATAGCAAGATTTTCAGGTATACCAGAACTACCAAGGAAGAGTATTTTTCACGCATTAAATCAAAAAGCTGTTGCAAAAAGATATGCAAAAGAAAATTCTAAAAACTATGAAGATGTAAATGTTGTAGTTGCACATATGGGAGGCGGTGTTTCTGTAGGAGCACATAAAAAGGGCAAAATAGTAGACGTAAACAATGCTCTTGATGGTGAAGGACCATTCTCACCTGAAAGAAGCGGAGGAGTTCCAGCAGGGGATTTAGCAAGAATGTGCTTCAGCGGAAAATATACATTACAAGAGATTTTAAAGAAAATCACAGGAAAAGGTGGTTTTGTGGCCTATCTTGGAACAAATGATGCAAGAGAAGTAGAGAACGCTGCCTTGGCAGGAGATGCAAAAGCAAAACTAATACATGATGCAATGGGGTATCAAGTTGCTAAGGATATAGGTGCAGCAGCAGCTGTATTGGATGGTAAGGTGGATGCCATAATTCTAACTGGTGGTATGGCTTATGGGAAACCAATGGTAGAAGTTATAAGCAAGAAGGTAGGGTTTATAGCTCCAATAGTAGTTTATCCAGGCGAGGATGAAATGCTTGCTTTGGCGCAAGGTGTTCTTAGGGTATTAAACGGAGAAGAGCAGGTAAAAGAATATAGATAATTTTTATTAAGGCGTTCCATTTTGGGATGCCTTAATAAATTTACAATATAATCGTAAAGCTTAAATATCAATAATATTTACCAAGTTCACAAAGAATTAATAAATATGACTTGAATATGGAACATATATTGTATAAAATAGTTATAAACAATAATTAATATTTTTAGATAATCATTACATACAAATCATGGTTAGTTTGCAAAAGGGGGATAAGTATCATGGTTGATAACAAATATTTAATTGCTAATAAAAAAGAGAGAATTAGAGTAAGAGTTTCTCTAATTGTATTTGTATTAATTGCAGCTTATACAGTATATCTTATAACTCAAAATAATGTTTCAAATTTTCGTTCATTAAGGCATTTAGGGGGACTAGCTGGTCAAATCGCAGCTTTTGGTTTTGCTTTTGCTATTGGAATGTACGTTTTAAGAAGGATAGCAAAGAGAATAAGTTCAAAAGAAATTAAGCAGAAGATTCTATTTGTAGCAAAAATATTAAGAGAATGGCATGTACCAATAGCTGTAGTAGCATTTTCTGTAATACTGCTTCATGCATATATCATGTTATCAAGAGGTTTGGTTTTTAATATAAGATATATCTCTGGAATTGTTGCCTTGGTAATTTTAGCTGTTCAAGCCATATCTGGTATTTTTAGATACAAAAGAATAGGAATAAAGTTTCATATGGTTACTGGCATATTATTTACTGTAAGTATGATTATTCATCTCTTATCTTAGTGCTAATAAGATAAGAGTTATTCTATAAAAATTATGCACTCTAGTTTTTAAGAAATTTATAAGCTAGAGTGTTTTATTTTGTATTTTTAAATTAGGTTGTTGGCATATATTTCACAAACTGTTTGACAGTTGGAGAATTTCACAATTATAATTAATGCAAGTACATATGTGGAAATTAATTATAGGAGGTATCACAGGTGGATTTTAATGGGAAAGATATACTTAAATTTCTTTTTCCAGAGTGGCAGGTAGTTGAGGCAATTAAGAAACGCGGTTTTATTTCTGTAGGAAATAAAAGTAAAAGACAGATGCAAACTCAAGAGGAGAATAAAGTTTATAATGCAGGGAATCAATATTATCAAGGTAACACAGTAGTAAATAATCCTGTTAAACAGAATTTTGTTAATAAGTCTAATATATCACAAAATTATAATACGACGGCATATCAACATAAGAATTCATCAAAAGCAAATAGCAATAATATTGATGCATTTGAAAGTGTTAGAGAGGAATTAGGTAATTTAATCATAGGACAATCGCGGTATTTAGATGATCTGGTTATGGCATTTAAACGTCCCTACATGATTGGGTATGATAGACTAAAACCTAAAAATGTCATTTTGGTTCTAGGAAGTGAAAGTACAGGAAAACACAGAAGTATACGTTATACTTCTGGTCTTCTTAAACAAAAGAAGCTGTTAAGCAATAGTCAGGTTCCAATAATTGATTTATCTTTATATGATACAGCTCCTGAATTAGGATTATTTATGTCAGATCTTTATAAAGAATTGTATGGTCAATGCGAAATTATCATATTTGATAATTTTGATAAGTGTCATTCTAGTATCATAGATATTATTGAAACCCTTACGACTACTGGAGAATATCATCTTGCTTCCAGATATATATATCAGAATAATGGCCTAGTTGAAGCAAATGGAATGCTTTTAGAGAATACCATTAGTGAGATAAGATGTAATGGAAAGTTTTTTGTTTTTGTATCGGAGAAATCTGAAAAGGATGTAATGTATACTTTTGGATCAAAGTTTATGGAGTGTGTAGGGGATATACTTCACACTGAAGCTTTTACCATTGATGCATTGAATCAGATAACCACAAGGTTGCTTGAGAGTTTTGTAAGAAAATGCAGCGAAAGTCTCTCAATAAATATAAGCGGTGACGCATCAGTTTCTCAGATGATTACTTCTAACTTTAAAATAAAATTAGGTATAAAAGGGATGGAAGATTTTATTGAAGCCAATATGTATAAACCTTTAGCGGAATTTAAACTAAAAAATAATGTTGCCAATAATGAAACCGTATTTTTATCGATGATAGGTAACAAAATAACAGCACAAATAAAGGACAGACTTATAAATTTGGATGATTATGCGGTGAAAAAAAATATATCTGAAATTGATGATGTTAAAAAAGAATTGCAGGATATTGTAGGCATTGAATCTGTTAAAAATTATGTTTTGAGCCTTGAAGATAATCTGAAAATACAAAAGATACGTGAAAATGCTGGTATGAAGACTGCAAATATCTCAATGCATATGATATTTACCGGTAATCCAGGAACAGGTAAGACTACTATTGCACGTCTAGTTGCAAAATATCTAAAAGCACTTGGAGTGTTATCAGAAGGACAGTTGAAGGAAGTGACAAGAGCGGATTTAGTAGGACAGTATGTTGGACAAACTGCAAACCTAACTAAGGATATTATAAAATCTGCTTTAGGAGGAGTACTATTTATCGACGAAGCCTATGCCCTATGTAGAGATAAAAATGATGCTTTTGGATTAGAAGCGATAGATACTCTGGTTAAAGGAATAGAGGATAATAGGGAAGATCTAGTGGTTATTTTAGCTGGATACAAAGAGGAAATGGAAGACTTTTTAAAGACTAATTCTGGTTTAAAGTCACGTTTTCCTAATATAATTGATTTCGAAGACTATACACCAGAAGAAATGTTTAAAATATCTCTTATTACTGCAAACTCAAAAGGCTATAAAATATCATCAGATTGTAATGAAGCACTTATTAGATTATTTGAGAAAAAACAGATTAAGGGTAGAAATGATTCTGGGAATGGCCGTCTTGTAAGAAATATAATTGAGGGTGCAATAATCAATCAATCTAAACGTCTAGCAGCTAGTAATCTTATGACGTTGGATTTATTAATTTATGAGGATTTTAAATTTGAGGATTTCCATAAATTTAATTTAGATGCGAGTCTTGCTAAAATAATCGGACTTGAAAATGTTAAAGAATTTGTTAGAACCCAATATAGAATGCTTATTGCTGAAGAAAAACGTAGAAAAGCAGGTTTCACTATAGATACTTCTCAAGCACTAAATATGATTTTTAGCGGAAACCCAGGAACAGGTAAGACCACTATTGCAAGGCTTGTAGCAGAAATGTTCAAGGAAATGGGATTACTAAAATCCGGACATCTGGTAGAAACTGATAGAGGTGGTTTGGTTGGTGAATATGTAGGACAAACAGCTAAAAAAACGGAAGAGGTATTTAAATCAGCATTAGGTGGTGTTTTGTTTATTGATGAAGCATATGCACTAGCCAGTGATGGTTCAAGCTTTGGTAAAGAAGCCATAGATACACTAGTTAAGCTGATAGAGGACTATAGAGGAGAAATTATAGTTATCCTTGCTGGTTATAAGAAAGAAATGGAGGAATTTTTAAAGACTAATTCAGGACTTCAATCTAGATTTCCTCTTAACATAGATTTTCAAGACTACTCAGCAGAGGATTTATTTAAAATAAGCTTAAAGATTATCCAAGATAAGGGCTTTATACTAGGCGATGGAGCAGAAATAGCACTTAAGGAGCAAATTGAAATACTTCATAAACAATCAAATGAACATTCTGGAAATGGCCGTATGGTAAGAAATTATATTGAAGAAATTATGAGAAAGCAATCAGCCAGAATTGCTGTTAATGATGTGGTTGAAGATGAAATGAATATAATTGCTAAAGAAGATATAGAAGCTAAAAATCAGGTGTCAACTAATTTTAATTTAGAGGATCAATTGTCTAGGATAATAGGACTTGAAGAGGTGAAAACTTATATACGCAGTTTAAATGCAAGGCTTAGAATGCAAAATGAGCGTAAAAAAATTGGTCTTGCTGTGGACAGCGCCCAGACACTTCATATGATTTTTAAAGGTAATCCTGGAACCGGTAAAACTATGATGGCAAGAACAGTAGCACAGGTTCTATATAATATGGGTGTTATTAAAACAAACAAGTTAGTTGAAACTGATAGATCTGGACTTGTTGCAGGATATACTGGTCAAACAGCAATTAAGACAAGAGAAAAAGTAATGGAGGCAATGGATGGTGTATTGTTCATTGATGAAGCATATTCTCTTTCTCAAGGTGGAGCCAATGATTTTGGTAAAGAAGCCGTAGATGCACTGGTAAAGCTTATGGATGACTATAGGGATAGGTTAGTTGTTATATTAGCAGGCTACAGTGAGGATATGGATAGCTTTCTTGCATTAAATGCAGGACTTAAATCAAGATTTCCTAATATAATACAATTTGAAGACTACTCTGGAGAACAATTAGTGCAGATGGCAGAAATGTTATTTAAGGATAAGGGTTATGAAATAGATTCAGCTGCTAATAGTAAGCTTCAAGATATATTAAACACTGCAAGGCTGCAAGCACAATTTGGCAATGGACGCTATGTGCGTAATTTGTATGAAAAGGCAATAAATAATCAAGCCATTAGGTTGAGTACAGATATGGACTTAACAAAAGAAGAGTTAATGACCATTTTAGACACTGATATAGAAGGGGTGTGAATTAGATGAAGAAGGTAATAAACGTGATTGGCAATATTGCAGCTGTGGGGTATTTTATCTTTCCAATGAGTTTTGTATTACTACTTTTTATTCTTATGCCCATTAACTTTTTGACAGATGTTGATGCTATGAGGACTTCTGGTTTTGCTGGGCAGGAATCGGCAAGTACATATATAGCATTGAGTGGCTTTTTTGTTGGTCCATCTCTTCTTATCCCAGCACTTAGAAAAATGTATAGAGTACTACCCTGGTTATATGCATTTGTTACCATATGTTTTATTAACTTAGTTGTACTTAGCGTTGGAGATTTGATATTATACATAGGTTATCAAATTAATAATAATACTCGCCACACTATATTTTTTATTTTAATGATAGTTCAATTAGTAGTATGCAGAATAGCAATGTGCTTTTACTTTAAGCGAAAACCAATAAAATATTCTGAAGGGAAGTAGGTTTATGAGTAATGAACAGTATAATGTGAAAAATAATAGTAATAAAAGCGCTAGCCCACCTTTCAAAATGAATGAGGCCCAAAATGGAAATTTTAGTACTTATCAAAATCAACATAATAGTACAGAAAATAATATTAACTTTATGCAAAATGATAAATATGAAGTTGATAATAGAACTCTTGAGGATAAGGCTGAGAGAAAAAAGAGAGAGGGCCCGTTTATTATCTTAGGATTAATATGCGTAGGGGTAGCATTAACTACAATGTTATTTTCTTATAGATCAGGTGCGGATACTTCTCAAGCCGCAAAAGATGCATTGAAAAACAAAGTTTCTACCACAGTATCTGCGGGGATTATCTTATCAAATAAGGATGGAAATTCTCAGGCAAGTGATTATACAATAACAAACAAATCGAATGCAAAGGATACTAAGGTATGGATATGGGATTATGCAGCTGAAGATGGTGATTATGTTCAAGTCCTTGTTAATGGCGCTCCGATAGGAGATGCTTTTATGATTAAACATAAACCAAAAGAAATTACAGTACCTGCTGAAGGAAAGGTTCAAATAAAAGGTATAAAAGATGGAGGCGGTGGAATAACTTATGCTGTTAGATATGATATTAATGGTACAAGTTATTTTAATGCTGCTGATGTTGGAAAGTCTAATACATATACCTTTACAAAATAGGAATATGTTTATTATTTAGTGTTTAAGGGCATCCATAAATTTACATTAATTAAGTCTATGGATGCCAATTATTTTTCAGTGTAATTGTCGTCCAATAACAAAGTCTTGGCTTGCATGTATTTTTCTAATCTCATATAATCCTTTTCTGTAGGATTATTAATTCTACTCATATCCATATTGTCTTCTAAATCTGCTAATTTTACTGCTCTGCTTATTTCATTGGATTTTGCTCTTTTTATAAAAACCATATAGCTTTCATTATCTAATTTTGTAACATTTTTAAGTGCTTCTATTATATTTTTAGAGAAACCTTCTGCCTTTAAAAACTCATATGTAATATCAGTGTCTTCTATAACATCATGAAGCACACCTACAATACGTTCTTCTTCAGAATTTAGCTTTAGCATTACTCTCAAGGGGTGAAATATATAGTTTGAGCCTGCCTTATCTAGTTGTGAGCTGTGAGCGTCTACAGCAATTTTTATAGCTTTATCCAGTAATTTACCCAAATTAATTCCCTCCATTTTAAAAAAGTTATTATATTAATATGATACCATATTTAGATTTTTAAATTTGGTATATAATTATTTATGAAAAATAAAAAATGAGAGGTGTAGGTATGGCAGATTTAAAATACGAAATAAAAGAAAATATAGGGACTCTTTCAGAATCCTCAAAAGGATGGCAGAAAGAATTAAATTTAATAAGCTGGAATGACAAGGAAGCAAAGTTTGATATAAGAGACTGGTCCCCTAAACACGAGAAAATGGGGAAGGGTGTAACTCTTACAAGAGAAGAATTGATAAAATTAAAAGAAATTTTAAATGGCATGAATTTATAAGTTAAGACATCAGACAACGCTCTTGAAAGGCTGTCTTTTTTGTTATATTATAGAGTCACAGGATAAAAGGAGGATACATATGCAAAGAAAAGAAAAAAGCTTATCTGAGAGTGTTGCAGATGATATTCTTGCAATGATTACTATAGATAAAAAATTTGCTATTGGAGACAAACTTCCCAATGAAAATGACCTTTCAACACAGCTGCAAGTAAGCAGAACTACATTAAGAGAAGCTATACGAATTTTAGTTGCTCACAATGTTCTTGAAATCAGGAGAGGAAAAGGTACATTTGTTGCAAATTATAAAGATTTAAATGAGAGTTTAGGATTAGAAGAACTCTCTACAATAAAGATGAATGTAAAAGATTTATATGAGATGAGGTTGATCTTTGAACCTGAAACTGCATATTACGCCGCAAAGCGTGCTACAGATAAGGAACTTGAAAGGATACTTTATTACGGTAAATTAGAAGAAGAATTAATTTTAAAGAATGAAGACAGAAGAGAAACTGAAAGAGCTTTTCATAAATCTATTGCAAAAGCAACTCACAATGAATTTATGGATAAATTAATGCCAATACTTTATAAAGCTATCGATAAAGGCGTTACTCTATCTGATGATAACCAATCTATTGTAGAAGACACTTTGCATGACCATCGTATGATAATGGAGTTTTTAGCAAAGAGAGATGCTGAGGGAGCAAAAATTGCAATGAAGCTTCATATTATTCGTGCTATGCGTGGTCTAGGTATATATAATGAATAAAAATAAGTGCTAATACTTAATTTTAAGAGTTAGCACTTATTTTATTTTATAAGAAGTATAATTTAGTTATTGACAACAGACATCATACAACATATAATAAAGTCATACAACTGTTACGTATTATATAAAGGGGGCTATTATATGAGAAGTGATGTAATAACAAAAGGTACTAAAAGTGCACCACAACGTGCGTTGTTAAACGCATTAGGATTAACAAAGGAAGAAATGGAAAGACCACTTATAGGTATTGTAAGTTCAAAAAACGATATAGTACCAGGTCATATGAATTTAGATAAAATAGTAGATGCAGTAAAATTGGGGGTATCAATGGCCGGCGGTACTCCAATTGTTTTCCCTGCCATTGCAGTTTGTGACGGAATCGCTATGGGACATCAAGGAATGAAGTATTCCTTAGTTACTAGAGATTTAATTGCTGATTCCACTGAAGCAATGACTATGGCGCATGCTTTTGATGCCTTAGTAATGGTACCAAACTGTGATAAAAATGTACCGGGCCTTTTAATGGCAGCGGCAAGAATAAACATTCCAACTATTTTTGTTAGCGGCGGGCCAATGCTAGCTGGTAAGATTGACGGGTGTAAGGCTAGTTTTTCAACTATATCTGAGGCGGTAGGAGCTTTTAATGCTGGTAAAATAACAGAAGAAAAGCTGGAAGAGTATGAAAATAAAACTTGTCCTACTTGTGGTTCCTGTTCAGGAATGTATACTGCGAACAGCATGAATTGTTTAACTGAAGTTCTTGGCATGGGACTTGGCGGTAATGGAACTATACCAGCAGTGTACTCTGAGAGAATAAGACTAGCTAAGCATGCTGGGATGAAAATAATGGAGTTACTTGAGAAGGATATAAAACCAAGGGATATAATGACTGAGGATGCTTTTAAAAATGCTTTGACTATGGACATGGCTCTTGGCTGCAGTACAAACAGCATGCTTCATTTACCAGCCATAGCTCACGAAGCAGGTATTGATCTAAATGTGGATATGGCAAATGAAATCAGTGCAAAAACTCCTAACCTTTGTCATCTTGCACCAGCAGGACATACCTTCATTGAGGAATTAAATGAAGCTGGCGGAATATATGCTGTTATGAATGAGATAAATAAATTAGGGTTATTAAAAACAGATTTAATTACCTGTACAGGAAAAACTGTGGCTGAAAATATTGAAGGCTGCACAAATAAAAATCCAGAGGTAATTAGACCTGTGGAAAATCCTTATAGTACAACTGGAGGCATTGCTATTCTTAAGGGTAATTTGGCGCCAGATTCCTGTGTAGTAAAACGTTCTGCGGTTGCTCCAGAAATGCTGAAGCATGAAGGTCCAGCCAGAGTATTTGATTGCGAAGAAGACGCTTTAGCTGCAATTAATTCAGGTAAAATAGTTGCAGGAGACGTTGTTATCATTAGATATGAAGGTCCTAAGGGTGGTCCTGGTATGAGAGAAATGTTAAATCCAACCTCAGCAATTGTAGGGCGAGGCCTTGGAAGCAGTGTGGCATTAATAACTGATGGACGTTTCAGCGGTGCTACAAGAGGCGCAGCAATTGGCCATGTTTCACCAGAAGCAGCAGTAGGCGGTAATATAGCATTGGTTGAAGAGGGTGATTTGATAAGGATTGATATTGAGGCAAATTCAATTAGTTTCAATGTAAGTCCTGAAGAATTAGAAAGAAGAAGAGCAAATTGGAGGCCAAGACAACCTAAAATCACCACTGGTTATCTAGCAAGATACGCTGCTTTGGTGACATCTGGTAATAAGGGAGCTATATTAGAAATTCCAAGATTTTAATTCTGTTATGAGACTTAGAAAGAGCTAGTACATTCTTTCTAAGTTTTTTTATAATGTTGTTTTTTCCATATTTAGGTGATAGAATTACAATTGTAACCATAGTAGTAAGTATAAGGGACTCGTAGTTGTCTATATGATTATTAAATTTAGAAAAGGAGAATAGTTTGTATGAAATTTGGATTAAGAGGGAAGATGCTTTCCGTTATTATTCCCTTATTGGTTATTTCTTTCACTATTGTTTCTTTAGTTAGTTATGGAGAATCGAAAAAAATTATTACAAAACAATCAGATATGCAGCTCATTACAAAAACTGATTATATGCGAGAGAAGATTTTAAACTTCTTTGCTTTGAGACAAGCTATATTAGAAAATGATAATCAGTACATTTCAGGGGCTTTGATAAAAACAAATGAAGATAATAGTGAAATACAGACAGTAAGAAATAATATTAAACCTTATCTAATGTCACAATATAATTTGTATAAGCAAAAGTATGGAATTGTAGATATATACGTTGGTTATCCAGATGGTAGTATTGATTGTGCATCTGGGTGGATTCCAGACGATCCTAAATGGAAAAGCAATGAAAGACCATGGTACAAAGCCGCTGTAGCAGCAAAAGGAAAACAGGTTTATACAGATGTATATATGGATACTGATACAAAAAAACCGGTGGTTACAGTATCTCAGGTTATAGAGAAAAGCGATGGAAGTGAGTATGCGGTTGTAGCCTTGGATATTGGATTATCTCAATTATCAACATTATTTTCACAGGAGAAAATTGGTCAAAACGGTTATTCCTTTTTACTAAATAAAGATGGCAGATTTCTTATCGATCCTAAGTATAGTTTTAATGAAGACAGTAAAAAAGCCAACACAATATACAATATTGGGAAGGGCAGTTTAAAGGAAATAGGCAGCAAATTAACTAGTAAAACCTCAGAAGTATTAAAAGGCACCTTGGATGGAGTTAGTAGAATTTATTATGGTGAAAATATTAATGATACTAATTTTTATGTCGTTTCAACACTAACTGAGGCTGAATTTACAAGTGATTTAAACAGCTTATTATTAGTAAATTTTATTATTCTCACAATTTGTATATTATTCTTCGGCGGGTTTATTTTCATTTTTATTGGGCGAATTACCAGGGTTATTCAGGCTATAGTTAAAGGAATGAAACAAATGGCTGAAGGTAATTTGAGTTATGAGATAAATGAAATTGATAGAGATGACGAATTGGGCACATTAGCAAAATCTATTAAAACTATGCAAAAATCTCTTAGTAATATCATTAAAGGCATAATAATGGAGACGGATAATGTAAATAAAGCATTAAATATTTCCAACAGCAGTATTTTAGAATTAAGTGAAAATCTTAGAGATGTCTCTGATACCATTGAGGGACTATCTGCAGGCGTTGAAGAAACAGCTTCCTCCACTGAAGAAATCAGTGCAATATCACAGGAAATTGAAGTGGCAGTTGAAAACATTGCTAATAAGGCTCAAGAAGGAGCAGTGTCCGCTAGTGAAATAAGCAAAAAAGCACTTGCTCTAAAGGATAGCTCAACCAATCTTCAGAATGAAGCCAATGAAACTAGGATAAAGATAAAAGATACAATGGATAAAGCATTAGACAGAATAAAAGAGGTTGAAAAGATTAAGGCTTTATCAGATGCTATATTGCAAATTTCTTCCGAAACAAATCTACTAGCACTAAATGCTGCGATAGAATCTGCAAGAGCTGGAGAGGCAGGAAGAGGATTTTCTGTAGTTGCTGATCAAATTAGAAAATTAGCTGAAAATTCTAAAACTACTGTTACAGAGATACAAAATATAATTAATGTTATATTTGAGGCAGTTAATAATTTGGCTGGTATTTCCAAACAAACCTTAACTTATATTGAGACCAAGGTGGTAGACAGCTACAAAGATTCTGTTGTTGTAGGAGAAAATTATGATAAAGATGCAATATACGTTCAAAGCTTAGTAAAAGAGTTAAGTGTAACTTCAGAGGAATTACTTTCATCTATAAAGACTGTATCTGAATCAATTAATGAAATATCAAAAACAGGAAGTGAAAGTGCAATGGGGACAAGTGCTATTGCGGATAGAGTATCTAAAATAAAGGATAGAGCTAATGATGTTAAAGTTGAAACAGAGCACGTAAAACAGAGTGCAGAGCATTTAAAAAATCTTGTTTCGAAATTTATTATTTAATTAACCTATTGATAAATCTTTAAGTATATATTAAAAAAAGTGAATGATCTAAGAAGATATCTTAGGTTATTTACTTTTTTTGATTAATATGATCTATACTCATATATTGACATGAAATTTAAAATGTGGTATATAAAAATAGGGATTAGCACTCACAACGTGAGAGTGCTAACAATTCAAAATTATGGTTAATTAAGTGATGATAGATAATATTCGATTTGAGTTATCACCACTTTAATAAAATATTTACATAGTTTTATTTTGAAAGGGAGAGATTTGTGATGGAAACAAAACAATTTAAAGCAGAATCAAAAAGACTTCTAGATCTTATGATTAACTCAATCTATACTCATAGGGAAATATTTTTAAGAGAGCTTATTTCAAAT
Organism: Bacillota bacterium; assembly: GCA_030706015.1. Lineage (GTDB taxonomy): Bacteria > Bacillota > Clostridia > Clostridiales > Clostridiaceae > JAUZPI01. The sequence continues at coordinate 14,093 of JAUZPI010000029.1, read as the reverse complement.
GCTAGTGATGCAATTGATAAAATCTATTATAAAGCATTAACAGATGAGTCTATAATCTTTGAAAAAGATAATTACTTTATTAAGGTAACAATTGATAAAGATAATAGGACTCTAAAAATTTCTGATACTGGTATTGGTATGACAAAAGAAGAGCTTGATGAAAACCTTGGTGTTATAGCAAAGAGCGGATCCTTGAAATTCAAAAAAGAAAATGAAATTAAGGATGGATATGATATAATCGGTCAGTTTGGTGTAGGTTTCTACTCAGCGTTTTTAGTGGCAGATGCAGTTACTGTTATTAGTAGAGCATTTGGCAGTGATGAAGCTTATAAATGGGAATCAAAAAGTGTAGAAGGTTATACTATCGAGCCATATGAAAAAGAATCTATTGGTACAGACATCATTTTAAAGATTAAAGAAAACACTGAAGATGAGAACTTTGATGATTATATTGATGAATATAAAATAAAAGCAATAATTAAGAAGTACTCTGATTTTATCAGGTACCCAATAAAAATGGATATAACTTCAAGCAAGCTTAAAGAAGGCAGTGAAAATGAATACGAAGACTTTATAGAGGAACAAACTGTAAACAGCATGGTTCCAATATGGAGAAAAAATAAAAGTGAACTTACTAAAGAAGACTATGAAAACTTCTATTCAGAAAAACACTATGGTTTTGATAAACCATTAAAACATATTCACATCAGCGTTGATGGAGCAGTAAGCTATAATGCAATTTTATATATTCCGGAAAAAACACCATATGATTTCTATACAAAAGATTATGAAAAGGGCTTAGAGCTTTATTCAAGTGGCGTAATGATAATGAATAAATGCGGGGATTTACTGCCTGACTATTTCGGCTTTGTAAAGGGTATAGTAGATTCAGAAGATTTGTCTTTAAATATATCTAGAGAATTACTGCAACATGATAGACAATTAAAGCTTATCGCAAAAAATATTAAAAACAAAATTAAGGGTGAATTAGAAAACTTACTTAAAAATGAAAGAGAAAAATATGAGGAATTCTACAAATCCTTTGGTAGACAATTAAAATATGGTATATACAGTGATTTTGGAAGCAACAAGGATGTATTACAAGACTTAATTATGTTCTATTCCTCAAGAGAAAAGAAGATGGTTACTTTAGAGGAATATGTTTCTAGAATGCCTGAAGATCAAAAGTATATCTATTATGCTGAAGGTGAATCAATCGAAAGAATTGAAAAAATGCCTCAAACAGAATTGTTATTAGATAAAGGCTATGAAATATTATACTTTACTGATGATATAGATGGATTTGCTATAAGCATGTTAATGTCCTATAAAGATAAGCAATTCAAATCTGTATCCAGCGGAGATTTAGGTATAGAATCTGAAGAGGAAAAGGAAGCAGATTCTAAAAATGAAGAAAACAAAAGCTTATTTGAAGATATGAAAAATATATTATCAGGTAAAGTAAAAGCAGTTAGAGCATCAAAAAGATTAAAGAATCACCCAGTATGTTTATCAAATGAAGGTGAACTTACAATTGAGATGGAAAAAATTCTAAGTGCTATGCCAAACAATCAAAATATTAAGGCGGATAAAGTATTAGAAATAAATGTTCATCACGAGGTATTTAACTCTTTAAAAGAAGCCTTTGAAAAGGATAAGGATAAATTTAATCTATATACAGACGTATTATATAATCAAGCATTACTTATAGAAGGATTATCTGTAAGCGATCCAGTTGAATTTACAAATAATATTTGTAAACTGATGAAGTAACGGATTTTCCTGAATAATTTCATATAAGTTTTTAGATACTATCATAAGCTGTGTGGGTGTAGAAGCTATCTTATACTCACACAGCTTGTTTTTTAACAATTGCATTAAAATATGTTAAAATATATACGGGAATAATCTTCTACTCCAGATGAAAGGCGATGAAACTAATGGATTTTTTTATAGAATTAATAATAAAAACTTGTATAGAGACATTGTATTTAACAGGAATGATTATACTTATTGGATTTATTCTTGGAGTGCTAAGGAACAATTCCATAAGGAATTTTCAAAGGGGCTTTGGCAGTAAGTCGTTAATGATTACTGGCTTTATAGGAGTACCCATACATGAACTAAGTCATGCCATTTTTGCATTATTATTCGGCCACAAAATTACCAGAATAAGACTACTTCAAGGACCGGATGAAAGTGGTGTAATGGGATATGTACAGCACAGCTACAATCAGCGCAGTATTTATCAGCAGGTAGGAAATTTTTTTGTAGGCATAGCACCAATTTTCGGAGGAGTATTTAGTATAATTGCTCTTATGCGTTTGATAATACCACAGTCCTACAGCAGTCTAATTAGTATATTGAGGAACAGTCTTCATGTAACCGCAATAAATAAGGGTACTGTGGAAGGAATAATGAATTCTTATGCAGGTCTTATAAAGGTAATTTTCTCATTAAAGAATTTTGAAAATCCGTACTTTTATATATTTCTATTTGCAGCTATATGTATCTCATCACATATATCCTTAAGCAGGGCTGATATAAAGGGAGCATCAATGGGGCTGGTGATTATATTTTTGATACTTTTAGTGTTAAATGCATTAGATTTGACAAAATATATATCAGTAATAGATTTAGTTAGATACAATATTTTAATAGTGGGAATCCTTATGGTTGCTATAATATTCTCACTAATAACTTTTATAATAAGCTTGATTTCAATTATGGTTAGGCATTGATAAAGCATAGAAAAGGTATTAAAGAGGTCGTAGATAAGATTCTACGACTTTTTCTATTGCTTAAATTATCTGCTGACATAATATTCTAATATCACTTTATCTGCAGCTTCGTGTTTGATCACTAATCTTTTATTTGTGGTTAGTACATATATGGACTATAAGTATCAAATTAAAAAAAAAGTATGTTAAAACTCCTCTTGTTAAAAACTACAAAACTTTTAACGTTAATGAGCAAAATTATTATAATTATTGTTCATTAAGATGAAAAATAGTAAATAATACAGAAAATGGTACAATATAGAGAATAGTTAGTGTAAAATGTTTCTTGATATACAACATACATTAAATATAAATAATGTTTATATTTATGTGGGAAATTATAATAAAGGGGGAAAAAACTTAATGCAAAAACTGCGGAATAGGCTTATGGCTGTATTTCTTGCTTTAATCATGTTGTTTTCATCATATGGAACACCGGCAAAAGCAAGGGATATGACAAAACAAGCGCCTAGGAAAACTTATTTGCCGTTTAAAAAGAGTAATAAGGATAAAGATACTTCACAGAAAGTAAACTTAAAAATTTCTGCAAAGTCTTCGCAAAATTCTATAACTATTTCATGGAATTCTATAGAAGCAGCTTTAAACTATGACATAGAAGTCGATGGAAAAGTTATAGATGTTGGACAAAACACAAGTTACGCACATATGGGACTTGAACAAGATTCAAAACACATATACAGATTAAGAGTAAATACTCAGAATCAATTTGGGAAATGGAGCGAGCCCTTTACGATAAGTACCGAATCAAGTACACCTGCCAGTAAAATCGCATCTAAGGCAGTAAAACAAGTACCTAAAGAGGTAGTAAAACAAAATGATGATGTAAAGCCAGTACAAATTCCAATTCCAAGTATACCTTCTAATTTAAATTCTATGCCCACAACAAATTCAATAATAATAACCTGGAACCAAGTAAATTACGCAGAAGGATATGACATAGAAGTTGATGGAGTTGTAAAAGATTGCGGCAGCAAGACCACCTACGTAGATGATAATTTATCACCTGAAACATCTCACAGTTACAGAGTAAGAGCAAAAAATTCTAGCGGAATCAGTGGATGGAGTGATTATATAAAGCAAAGTACTTTAGAAGAACCACTTGATACACCACAAAATATTATAGGAGTTCCAACAAAGGATTCCATAACTGTAATCTGGGATGCAGTTAAAAATGCAACTGGCTATGATATAGAAATTGATGGAGTAGTGAAAGATAATGATACATCAACAACATATACAGAGAGTTCATTAGTTCCAGGTACGGCCCATGTTTATAGAATAAGAGCAAAGAAGAAAGACAAGCTTGGAAGCTGGAGCCAGTTATTAGTCAAAACTACATTAACAGATTCACCAAATTCGCCAAATGGTAATAATACTCCCGGCAATTCAGATGCTAATGGAAGTACAGCAAATACAGATACTTTAAGTGTTGGTACAAATAATAAAGAGGGAAATACACAAAAAACAAGCAGTGAAATATCTGCAGGTAGTATAAATGATAAGACAATATCAAAGGAAGGAACTGAAAATAACACACAAAAGGTTACATCAGTAACCACTACAAATTCTACAGCTGTAGATACCTCACCGCCCACAGCGCCAACAAATTTAACAGCAGCAGCACCAACAGATAGTTCAGTAAACCTATCGTGGACAGCTGCAACCGATGATGTTGGAGTAACTGAATATGATATATATGCTGATACTACATTTCTAGCAGCCGTAAAAGGAGCAGCAAGCTATAATTTAACAGGATTAAAGCCAAATACTACTTATAATTTAAGTGTTATTGCAAAAGACGCTACTGGAAATCAATCAAGCGTAAGCAATGTCGTACAAGTAGAAACCTTAATAGATGCAACGAAGCCAACAATACCAACTAATTTGACAGTAACTAATAGGACGGATTCCACAATAAGTTTATCATGGACAGCTGCAACAGATAATGTTGGAATTGTTGAGTATGATATTTATAATAATGGGACAAATTTTATAGGTTCTGTTGACGGTGCAACAACAAGCTATAATGTAATAGGACTTTCACCAAATACAGCCTATAATTATACAATAGTAGCTAAGGATGCAGAAGGAAATGTTTCCTCACCTAGTATAGGGGCTAGCGGATATACTATGTTAGAAACACCTGTAAATATAAATGTGGCTTCAAGTAACTCACTAGCATGGGGTGCAATTACAGGGGCAACAAGCTATGCTGTTGAAGTTAATGGAAGTATTGTGCAAAGCGTTACTCAAAATAATTATAGTTTTAATTGGACATTAAATACAAAATATTCAGTAAGGATAAGAGCCAATAATGGAAATACCTTAAGTGATTGGAGTATACCGTTTATTTTCACTCCAGTAGGTGGGAATATTACTCAAAATACTACATGGAATACTGATAGTGGTATCTATATATTGAGTGAAGCGCTTAAAATAGCCAATGGAGTAACCTTAACAATAAATCCAGGAGTAGTACTTGAAAGTTGTTATATTCAAAACTACATCGAAGTAGATGGAACATTAAGCGCAAAGGGAACAGTAGATAATCCCATAGTATTTACAACATATAAAGATTCGCAATATGGAGGAAGTGGTGTAACAAATTCTGCATATGATTATTGGGAAGGTATAAAAATATCAGCAACAGGAGAATTTGATGGAGATAATGTAAAAATAAGATATGGGGGAGTAGGTGTATATGATACTTTAACGAGATGGTTTACTTATCAAGATACAGCCATAAATGTATCAGGAAGATTAAATCTTACTAACTCCGAAGTAAGTAACGCATACGGATATAGTGTAAATGTAAATTCCTCCGATAATGTCCTATTACAGAATAATACATTAGAAACCCAAACAGCTGATACTATATACATAAATAGTACATCAACAGGAACAATCACAGTTATTGGCAATACAATAAGCAGTGGAAGCGGCAGCGGAATAAATATAAATCAATTTGGAAGTGGCAATTTAATATTAAAGAACAATAACATAACTAATTGCAGTCAATCAGGTATCAAAGTAAATTTAAATGGATTGAAATCTTCAATATTTTCTGGTATACAAAACAATACATTTGATGGTAATCAATATAATGGCATATATGTATTAGGAACTTTATCTATAAATATAGAATTAACTAAAAATGTATATTATTTTAATAATATAATTGTGCCAAGTGGTATGGCATTGATGGTAGATCCAGGAGTAATACTTAAGAATATAGCTATAGAAAGTAATATCGAAGTAGATGGAACATTAAGCGCAAAGGGAACAGCAGATAATCCAATAGTGTTTACAGCTAACAAAGATTCACAATATGGAGGAAGTGGTGTAACAAATTCTGCATATGATTATTGGGAAGGTATAAAAATATCAGCAACAGGAGAATTAGATGGAGATAATGTAAAAATAAGATATGGTGGAGTAGGTATATATGAAACTTTAGCGAGATGGTATACTTATCAAGATGTAGCCGTAAATGTATCAGGAAAATTAAATCTTACTAACTCCGAGGTAAATAATTCATATGGAAATAGTATAAATATATATTCTTCAAATTCTGTACTATTAATGAATAATACATTAGTAACTACTATGGGTGATGCTATATCTATAGATAGCACATTATCTGGAACAATTGCTATCATTGGTAATATAATAAGCAGTGAATGCGCTTGCGATAGTGGGATAAATATAAAACAATTTGGAAATGGTAATTTAACAATAAAGAATAATAAAATAATAAATTGCAAAACGTTTGGTATAAAAGTAAATTTAACTGGATTGAAATTTTCAATATTTTCTGGTATACAAGGCAATACATTTGACGGTAATCAATATAATGGCATATATGTATTAGGAACTTTATCTATAAATATAGAATTAACTAAAAATGTATATTACTTTAGTAGTATAATGGTGCCAAATGGTATGACATTGATTGTAGATCCAGGAGTAATACTTAAGAATACAGATATAGGAGGGAATATCGAAGTAGATGGAACATTATATGCAGTAGGAACAGCAGATAACCCGATAGTGTTTACAGCTTACAAAGATTCGCAATATGGAGGAAGTGGTGTAACAAGCTCTGGATATGATTATTGGACGGGAATAAAGATATCTGCAACAGGAGAATTTGATGGAGAATATGTGAAAGTAACATATGGAGGAGTAGCGTATGATAATATTTCGTATAGAATATACCGTAATACAGCGTTAAATGTATCAGGGAAATTAAATCTTATCAACTCCGAAGTAAGTAATTCATACGGAAGTAGTGTAAATATAAATTCCTCAAATAATGTCCTATTACAGAATAATACATTAGAATCTAAAACAGCTGACACTATATATATAAATAGTGCATCAACAGGAACAATCACAATCATTGCGAATACAATAAGCAGTGGAAGCGGTAGCGGAATAAATATAAATCAATTTGGAAGTGGAAATTTAGTAATAAAGAACAATAACATAATTAATTGTAGTCAATCAGGTATTAATGTAAATTTAATTGGAAGTGCTAGTTTAATAATAGAAAGCAATAACATAATTAATTGTAATCAGTCAGGTATCAATGTAAATTTAGCTGGATTGAAATCTTCAATATTTTCTGGTATACAAGGCAATACATTTAACGGTAATCAATATAATGGCATATATGTTTTGGAGACTTTATCTATAAATATAGAATTAACTAAAAATGTATATTACTTTAGTAGTATAATAGTGCCAAGTGGTATGACATTGATTGTAGATCCAGGAGCAATACTTAAGAATACAGCTATAGGAGGGAATATCGAAGTAGATGGAACATTATATGCAGTAGGAACAGCAGATAATCCGATAGTATTTACAGTTAACAAAGATTCACAATGTGGAGGAAGTGGTGTAACAAATTCTGCATATGATTATTGGGAAGGTATAAAAATATCAGCAACAGGGGAGTTTGATGGAGATAATGTAAAAATAAGATATGGTGGAGTAGGTCTATATGCTACTTTAACGAGATGGTATACTTATCAAGATACAGCAATAAGTGTATCAGGAAAGTTAAATCTTACTAACTCCGAAGTAAGTAATTCATATGGATATAGTATAAGTAGTAGCACAATTATACAACCTATTTTGCTATGTAATTCTTTCTTAAATAATAGTTTAGGTATGAAAAATGATATCAATATTTCAATGATTTTAGAAGCGCAATACAATTATTGGGGCTCAGCATATGGACCATGTATTTATGATAGTTATATTGGGAAATGGGTTGGCGATGGTGATAAAGTGGGAGATGGGATTAACTGTTCCAGCTGGCTGCCTTCAGAATTACACTTAAATTTTTACGATAATGGAGACTTCAATCCATGGCTTTACAACGATTTACATAATGAATATAACTATGGTCAAGATGATGTCAGCACCACTACAGGCAACTTTTCAAGAAAATATGATGACTACGAGTATGGTTCTGGAAACAGCGGCCTAGATTTTCAGCGTACCTATAATTCTCAGAATGCTAAGGATACCTTACTTGGTAAAGGATGGACATTCAGTTATGAAGGAAAGATAAGTACAGTTTCCTATTCTTACACGCTATCAGATGGCACTACACAGACATATACTAATCCAAACGTCAAAGAAGTATCACTTCCGGATGGGAGTGTAATAACTTTTAATGTAAACAAGGATGGAACCTTTACTTCAGCAAATACAAGAAATACTTTAGTGTTTCAAAATGGAATATATACACTAACAGCTAAAGATCAAACTCAATATTTATTTAATATTAATGGATACCTGTTTAGCATACTAGATAGGAATGGAAATGCTATAAATATTGATGTAGATGCTAACGGGAAAATAAGTACAATTACAGATGCAGCAGGAAGGAAATATACTTTAACCTATGAAAATGGACATATTAAAACCATATTAGATGGAAATAATAATGCTGTAGTAACTTATTTTTATACTAATGGTAGATTATCATCAGTGCAAGATGCTATGAAAAGCACAACTTATTCCTATTACTATGATGCTAATGGCTTGCTTAATGTAATACAAGATAATGGACAAAATGTCCTTGAGGCTTTGTTCTATGTACAAACAGCTGGTGCAGATAAAGGGAAAATAAAAACCTGGACAGACCAGTATGGAAACACCAGAACCTACAGCTACGACAATGTAAATAAGATAACTACAATAACAGATATTAATGGATGTATAACAAAAGACTATTATGACAGTAATTTTAATATAATAAAATCCATTGATGCAGAAGGCAAAACTACTACTTATAATTATTTCCTTGATAATTATGGTGAGTTACATATTATTATAGATAGAAATGGTAATGAAACAGATTATGAAAGAGATGGAAGTGGAAATGTAACGAAAACTACTCATGTAGCTGACGGCAGCGTTGAAAGTGCTACTTACGATGACAAAAACAACATAAAAACTCAAACAGATGGAAATGGCAACATCACATATTATTTTTATGATCCAGCAGGAAAAAACCTTATTAAAAAGGTACAGCCTATAAATGGAAAGGATGTATATACAGAAAGTGAAGATCAAACTAAATTTGCCATAACAGTTTATGTATATTACTCAGATGCAGAAGATACACAGCTAGGTTATAAGATAAAAGGCTTATTAAAATGTGTAATAGATCCCAATGGAAATTCAACCAATTACACATATACAACAAATGGTGATATTGCCACTGTTACAGATGATTTAGGACATAAAATAACAAATAATTACGATAATAATATAGGCTTGATATCCAGTTCGATTTCACCTAATGGTTATATTACAACATATAAATATGATGCTGATGGTCATTTGCTAGCAACTATTTTAACTAAAGGAGAAACCACAAGAACTGTTTATGATGCTGAAGGAAGGGTTATACAGCAAATATCAGCGAACTTATATAATTCCAAATTGGACAATTTAATTACAGATGTATACACAGGAAATGTAGGTACAAGATACACATACTATCCAAGTGGTAAAGTTCATACAGAAACAGATGCTAATAATTATACTACAACTTTCACTTATGACCTTTATGGCAATGTTCAAACAGAAATAAAAGCAAATGGCTCTATATATACTTACGAGTATGACAGTATGAATAGGATTAAAAATATATATTTTGCGGATAATGCTAAGGCAGCAAAGGTATTGTTAACTTCTTATACTTATAATATTTTAAGCAATGGACAGACTAATAAAGTTGAAACACGTTATCTAAATGCAACAGATAAGGCAGTAACCACATTTATTTATGATTATGCAGGTCGTCAAATTGAACAGGATAACCCAGATGGTACAAAAGAAACTGTTTCTTATTATGCTACTGGGAGTAAGAAAACTTATACAGATGTAAATGGAGCAACAACTTACTATAATTATGACCACCTAAATAGATTAATTGAAGTGTGGACGCCAATTGAATCAATTAATGGGACAACTCTATATAGCTATTCAAACATTGTATATGATAATGGTGGAAGAAAGCTTTCTGAAAGTATAGGAAAAGATAAAGTGAAATATGTAGTTGTTAATGGAAATGTTGATCCAAGCTCCAGACCTGTTAATTTAATTACCACAAGCTATACTTATTATGAAAATAATAAAGTAAAAACTGTGACAGACAGCAGTGGAAAAAGAATTGAATATGTTTATGATGCTGATGGAAACCTTCAAAAAGAAACAGACTATGTTAATACTAATATTACTAATGTAACAGATTATGTAAATAATTATTTTGGGAAGCCAGATACAAAAACAACTTATGTATTATCCAGTGATATTTATGGAGCTGCCACAACTAGTCCAACAATAAGCTTAGTTACGTCTTATACATATGATTTAGATGGAAATGTAAAAACAATTACTACACCAGATAATGTAGTAACAACATTTACCTATGATAATATGGACAGACAGCTAAGTATGAGCCAACCAGGCATAGACGAAACAGGTAAAGCAGTTACAATAGGAACTTCAGTAACCTATGATTGGGCAGGAAAAGTATTAACCTCAACAGATGCGAATAACAATACTACTTCTAATGTGTACAATCAAAGAGAATTATTAGCTAAAAAAATAGATGCAAATGGAGGGATTTCAGAATATTTTTATGATACAGCTGGCAGAATGGTACAGGAATGTACGCCGAAAAATGAAGAGGATTTCCAAAATCTTATAAATACTGTGGCAAAATACTATAATAAAACATCAAAAGATAAAGATTGGAATTCCAATTATGACTTCAATAAAGATGGAATAATAGACATTTATGACTTAGTAAATGCAGCACATTCAGATGTAAATAGTACAAAATATCTTTATGATAACATGGGCAGAATTAAAACAGTAACTTTAGTATATAGGGATCCATCAACGCTTCAATGGCAAAGCATAGTAATAAAAGCTTACAGCTACAAAAACACCAGCTCTGGTACAGTGGTAAAAGAACTAGATGCACTAGGCTATGAAGCAGGAAGCGGAACTTCTGTAGATGACAAAATAAACAATGGTTATGGAACAATAGCAAGCTATAATTTAGCAAATAAAATTGCAGCCATTTTGAATGCGGATACTCAAGATAGATTAGCTGCAGGTACTCAAGATCAAAATTTGCCATATACCGTTAGTTATACTTATGATGGAGCAGGAAGAAAGGTTACAGAAACCAATGCAAAAGGTGTGATATACACATATTATTACAACGATGCAGGAAACATAACCTCAACAACAGTAAAGAAAACAGCTTCAGCACCAGAGGTTACTTTACAATCTAATACTTATGATTTATTAGGAAATTTATTAACTCATACCGATGGCGATGGAAATGTAACAAGTTACGAATATAATGCCTTAAGCAAGGTTAGAAAGGTAACCTACCCTGGAGACACAACTATAGCTGCTTACACAATAAGCTACTTATATGACATAATGGGAAGAGTAAAACAGCAGCAGGATTCCTTAGGAAAGGTAGAGATGAGCACTTATGACAATCAAGGAAGAGAGCTTACTCATACCGAACAAAAATCTGATGGCACAAATGCAATAACAACAACTGCTGCCTACGATAAAAATGGTAATAAACGTTTTGTAACAGACGGTAACCATGTAAAAACAGAAAATACTTATGATACACTAAATAGATTAAAAACCACCTCAATAACTGTAACAGATATAAATGGATGTAAAACCTTAAGAACCATTTCTTATGGATATGATGCTTATGGAAACAATACCACTGTTACAGATTGGCTAGGAAATGTTACCCTGAACATTTATGATCCATTAAATAGACTTATAGAAAAGATAGATGCAAATAACACGGTAATTCAAAAGCTGGAATACTATGATAACGGAACACAATCAAAATCCTATGATGCATTAAATAATGAAATACAATATTATTATGACAAAGACAAAAGGCTAACAAGCACTAGAGTAAAAGCAGCGGATGCAGGCAGTATTGATATAATAACAGAAACTACTTATGATGAAATAGGTAACAAGCAAACAAGCACCCAGTATTATGATGCGGCAAAAACAAAAGCTAGTAAAACAACTTATGGATATAATGAATACAACCAGTTAACATCAGTATTAAATGCAAAGGGAGAAACTACTTCATACACCTATGACCTTAATGGAAACATGCTTACTGAAACAGATGGCAGAGGTAATGTAACAAACTATGAATATAATGCTGCTAATAAATTAACTAGAAGAATAGACAACGGAGGAAGAACAGGAACAGCAGGAAACTACAATTATAATCCAGCCAAGATGGAAAGTTACAGCTATTATGCAAACGGAAATATGTATCAAAAGACCGACAGAAATGGCGTGGTTACAACTTATGTTTACGACGTTCACGGCAGATTAATTTCAGAAATTGCAGGCAAAATAAGTCTAAGTTTTACCTATGATAATAATGATAATAAGCTTTCAACAGCAGATGCCACTGGTACAACCATAAGAACCTATGATGAACTAAATAGAGTAACCTCAAAAACAGTACCTGACATTGGAAAAGCCACTTATGTATATGATATAATTACTGGAGTAGATGCAGGCTGTACCGAGGAAAAGGACACAGATGCAAAAGGAAATGTAATATTAAAGATATACGACAAAGCAGGAAGATTACAAAAGGTAATAGCAGATGGAAATACCACTACTTATAATTATTATGACAATGGAAATCTGCAAAGCGTAGTGTACCAAGGCGGAGCAAATGAACAGTACACTTATTATAGTAATAACCTGTTAAAAACACTAACTGACAGTAATTCAGACGGCACTTTAATAGATAAGTATGCCTATACTTATGATGGTGCAAAAAATATGCTGTCAAAGGCTGATAGTAAAGGAACTACAAATTATACCTATGATGTTTTAAATAGACTATATACAGTAACAGATCCAAGTGGAAGTGTTACAGTTTACACTTATGATGCTTCAGGAAATAGAGCCACAGCAACAACTGTTAACGGTGTAGATACTACATTAATTAGTTATGATAATAATGATCAAAACAGATTAATGGGTACTGAAACTAAAGTAAATAATATAACTACAGAAAAAGTTAGTTACAACTATGATAATAACGGAAATCAATTAACAGAAACGGCCATAACATATGTTAATGGAGCAGCACAGGCACCAATTGTAACAACAAATGTGTATGATGAACTAAACGAGCTAACTCAAACAACAACACCAGCAGGCACAAACATAGTAAATGTTTATAATGGTGAAGGAGTAAGAGTAGCAAAAGCAGTAAATGGTATCATAGTAAGATATTTTTATGATAGTGATAAGGTAGTTTTAGAAGTAGACAGCAAAGGAAATCAAACAGCAAGAAATGTATATGGAACAAATTTAATTTCTAGAAATGTTTCAGGACAAACAGCTGTTTATTTCTATAACGGACATGGAGATGTTACAAAACTTCTGGATGCAAATGGTAATGCCCTAGCAACATATTACTATGATGCCTTTGGAAATATTACAGATAGTACAGGCACCATAGATAATCCATATAGATATGCTGGTTATCAATATGATAAAGAAACTGGTACATACTATGTAATGGCAAGAATGTATGACCCAGTGACAGCTAGGTTTATGCAGGAGGATAGCTATAGAGGTGATCCAAAAGATCCGTTGAGTCTGAATCTTTATGCATATTGCCATAATGAACCTATAATGTTTACGGACCCAACTGGACATATCTTT
>JAUZPI010000289.1 GCA_030706015.1 Bacillota bacterium | reverse complement strand
TGTAGAACCTGTAAATTTAAACCCTCCTGAGGTAGCATAATCCGCTTCCAGATTCAGCCTTATACCTGCAACGTCAAGAACTCCATAGAACTTTGCCTGGGTTTCTTTTGTTGCTGAAGTATGGTTTATAGAAAGCACCACTTCGTCTATTGCAAATATAGTAGAGTCACCACTAGTAATGGTCCACAAATCCTTTAGTCTGGTATTTAAAGAATAGCTTTTAGAGGATAGTTTAAAGTCAAGTATATCTATCAAAATGTCAGGTATCCCATTGCTCTCTCCTATAAATAAATCTGCAAGCTCCTTTACTTTTAGTACAGAATCCTTTTTCAGATATCCTCCTATTTCCCAATTTGGACACCTGCCATACACACACATTACTGCAGAATCCCCGAGAGCCACTTCACCTTCCATGGAAGCTGCAACGGCTTTTGTTCCAAAGGGGTCATCTACCATAAGCCTTAAAGCCAGTTCCTTTACAACAAGTGCCTTATCTGTACCATTTATCTGTGCTATGGTCCATTCTGAGGCATTTGCCACACCCATTGAGATAAATTCTACTTTATTAGTTTCCAAGCTGTAATCAAAAAATAAATCATCAAAAGTTACATAGTTCCCCAACTCAAAATTACTTGGCAGCAATCCATCAAAGCCGCTATTAGCTGTTAGAGCTTTTAATTCGTCCACAGCGGCATCTATACTTTCATTCATGTCCACTGCAAATCGGATAGGATTACTAAAACTACTAACCTGAACACATAACTTTAGATTGTGCTTAACTCCCTTTGCCGTAAAGGGAAGAGTTGTTATCATACCTATATAAGGTATCGCTGTATAATCTGTCTTTTTAAGATTAGGTATAAGCTCACAGCCAATCTTAAAGCTTACCTGGCAGTCACTTGCTATGCCTAGGTTTACTCCTGTTATATCCGGCCCATTAAGTTCTATACCTTGAAAGTCTGAGCCATTGTCACCCATGGTTACTGTACCTGTTACATGTTGATTTGGTATTTTAAGCAATTCTGAAAGACCTTTGCTCATAGCATTAAGATTTATAACACCGTCGAAGCACATTCCTGTCTGATTATCCCCTTGATTATGAGAGCTTAGTATAATCGTAGGTTTTTGATCCTCTTCAAACTTCATATAATCAGCAATGGTTCCTTCTAGTGGGGGAAAGGAATTTGTAAATACCCAATTTTCATCTCCTGCAGCCGTCATCACAAGAACTACATCATTTCCTGCCAAAGAAAATACAGCAGTAACGTCCATGTCATTGAAAGGGTAGTCAACTCCCTTACCCTTAACAGTTACACTATCTCCAGTGGAAGATGTTTGTATACTATTTTCCGGGGTGT
>JAUZPI010000288.1 GCA_030706015.1 Bacillota bacterium | reverse complement strand
GGAAGACTAAGTACTTTACCTAAGTGAAGTGACATAATGTTCAAAAAGTTAAGTTCTCATAGTTATGATATTTACATGAGTAGAACCTATTTTAATAACATTATGTTAACTTCCAATTTCCTTATAAAAAGTTTATTTTATTTAAATAATACTTTAATTATGTTATTTGTTATTCTACCTATAACTCTATATCCTGTATCAGATTTGGTAGCCATTCCTTCATCATTTGGTTTACAATATCCATTAATCTCACAAGTACCATCATCTCTCACTAGCAATTTTCCTAACATACCAACTGTTGTCCATTCAAATCTTTTTTCTCTTGGAATATATTCTTCACTTGGATTCCAATTTGGATTATATATTGGATGAATTTCAGGGTGTTCAGGAGTAATTTCTATTTGTTTTCCATCTATAGTTTCATATGTAGCTTCTACTGTTACTTCATGATATTGAATTCTACCCCATTCATCTGTTTTATACTTATTTTTCCAATCATTTTGACAACTATCACCTATTATAGATGGCGTCACTGATATAATTCCTAATATATCAGTATCTTTCGATGTGGCTTTCCGTATCTTTTGACCTCTATCCATGATTTGTTTACGAGATTGTTTTTCTTCATCTGTCAAAGTTTCCCATTCTTCATTGCTAATATATTTTAATGTTTCTGAATCAACATAAGTAACAAAATATCCCACTCTATCTTCTTTATTGATATTTTCATCTGCCCATTCAAAATATTCACTGTAGTCTGCTCCACTTGAATTAAAAGCAGATAATCCATATGTTTTTCCATCAAATGTAACTCTAAATGCATTTGATAAAGCAGAAGAACTTGTTCCATTTCCTATTACAAAAGCGTCAGCAGTACTTACAAATGAAGTTGCATTTCCAGTTAGAGTTTTATTATATTGCCCCATTACATGTGAAGTATATATATTAGCTGTGGTGTTGTTTCCTTCTGCATGGGAATAATTTCCACTAGCAGTAGTAAAACTACCTTCTGCATGGGAAGCATTTCCACTTGAAGTAGTATTATAGCCTTCTGCATGAGAAGAGCCACCACTTGAAGTAGTATTATAGCCTTCTGCATGAGAAGAGCCACCACTTGAAGTAGTATTATAGCCTTCTGCATGAGAAGAGCCACCACTTGAAGTAGTATTATGTCCTTCTTGCACAGTCCCAGTAAAAGTTGGATTTGTAAACATAGTTGTTTTGCTTTCATTTGTTACATTTCCAAGTCCTACATCCGAAGCTGTGGTATTGTGTGGGTTGGTAGGAGTTGTACCAGTTGGATGTTTATAAACTACTATTTCATTTCCATCTATTTTAATATTTCCATTAGTTGTACTAGTTGTTATAATACTACCACTTGTTGGTAAATTATTTAAAGTATCTTGAATAATTTGCGAATTATTATC
>JAUZPI010000287.1 GCA_030706015.1 Bacillota bacterium | reverse complement strand
GCGTTAATATGTTCCCATTTGTTATTTTCCTGAAACTTATCCAACACTAAACTAAGTGTTTCTGAATCTAATAAGTTATCATATGCTTTCTTAACCTCGATGTCGTCTTTTGTTCGCCCTTGAAGTTCTATCATTGTACGGTATTTGATTTGTGGTGTATCATCTTCAAGAAGCCAATTCATTACATTATTCATTGTTATCCTCCCTAGTATATAAGTATACCTATTACATATTCTTTACTTTGATTATGAAATCTTCATAACAATATATATCTTGCGCATTCACTCTTAAGTACTCCTTTATCGTCTAAATCAGTTTAATCCTATAATAATCGTGATAATCTCTGTATGTCTCTTAGCTTCGCAGGTGTGCTTTGCAGTCTTCTCATGCAAAGCGGACTGGAGTATTTTGTTAGTCGAAGTTAACACATTAAGCATTCTTATTCTGTATTAAGCATTTAATTTTATTTTCTAATATATTTATAAGTCCCGTTTTCTCTTCTAGAAATGTTATCTCAATATATTCCTTAAGTCGGGATTTAGTTAGATAGTTAATTCTCTCAAAATCTGAATTCATAATAAACTGTTTCATCTTTCTAACATCTTCAAATACTTCAATATACTTTATAATCTCATTGTCAATAAAGTTAACTATCTTAATAAAATCATCCTCTGTTATTCCATATATATTACATGTATGTCCAATTTTTAATACGGATTCTGAACTCCATTCTTCAAACCGCTCAATAGTTTCATTAAGAATCCGCTTGACTATTACAGTGCCTGGTTTTCTATTAGGTATTGAATAAAAGAATATCTCTGGATATCCAAATAAGTAACCTTTACTTTTTTTTCCACTCTCCTTATCCTTGTTAGCCAATCCTAGAGAAAAAAACGATGGAATGATCTCAAGGGTTACATCTTTACCAAGCATATTATAGGAACTCGACCACAATCCTATCTCTAATTTGATAAACTTATTTTTATATGTAATTTTCGATCTTGATTTTGAATAATTAAAGCCTTTTTCTTCATAGTACTTACCAATTTCATTACATACAGCTTGAAATATATCTTTACAAGGTGTGTATTCAGTATATTTATTTAAAACGCTATCTTCATCCCATTTCCACTTCATTAATCTTTCTCCCCCTAGTATAATGCATTCAATAATTTCGACTAACGTTCCCGTGTTGCCGACGTTTCTGAACCGGACCCTTAAGGAATACCCCTTGGCGTGCTTGCACCGGTAAAGAAATGTACCTTGGCGACAACCTTGCACATAACCTATATATTGATTATAACCCACAATCTTACACATGCCTACATAAAAAAAGTTCACCAGCCAAGGTGAACGGCAACATTTTGTTATACTCTGCTTTAGACTCTACACTTTGAGCTGAATCCATTCAAAAACTCGAATTTGCTGCGTATAAAT
>JAUZPI010000286.1 GCA_030706015.1 Bacillota bacterium | reverse complement strand
TTCAATAGGCTCAGGTCCTCTTAATATTTTTCTTCTTATATGAAGATCACCGCAGGAATCATACCTAATTCTCCATTCAATCAACATTATTTTTCCATCTACTATTTCAATACCTTGTATTCCACTTGCCCTGACGCAGGAGCCATCATTGAAGTAAGGCAATTCATTGGCCTTTGGAAAATGCGGTCTATGGGTATGTCCGCAGATGATCATAGTTTTGTTAGTTTCTATCCATCCACTATAAATGCGTTCAATTTTATGAATTCTTTCAGAACTTTTCACAGGGCTTGCAGGATTTATAAATCCTACTGAGTGAAGAAATCTCCAAAAATATCTTACTGTAAGCATATTAAAGCGCCATAAGCTGTCATTCATTCTGTCTCCTTGATGACCATGAACTGCTAGTATTTCCTGTCCAGTATTTTTGTGTTTAAATACTACTGCCTCATGCAGTGTAATGCCAGGAAATAATTCTACTTCCTCCTCGTTATAATCGTCGTAGAATCTATAACAATTCTTTTCTACAAAAGTCTTATACTTTAAGCATATATTATGATTACCATATAGCATAATCAATCTATTGGAATCATAGAATCTTTTTAATAGAGAATACACTTCATCATGTGCCAATCTTATGTGTTTAAAATTAGAGTGTTCCCAGAGTTCATCGCCATCTCCAACCTCAACATAAGTATATCCATTATTAAGATAGAATTCTAAAGCGAATAAAAAGATATTTTGATTTTTCGCAAACTCATCAGAGGGTGTATTGTCTCCTCTATGACAGTCACTGAAAAATATATATTTAGAATTGTTATCAAAGTATTCAATCCTAGCATTATTGTAAGCTTCTGTTAATCTTTTTTCTGCTAATTTCTTTTCTAAAATCATAACATTCCTCTTCCATAACTATTAAAATTAATATAATTATATAGTTAATCTGCCCCTTTAAATAAAATATATTTAAAATTATTTTAAGCAATTAAAATGTTTTATTTATTGCGTTTTTCTGATTAATATAATGGAGAGATCATCTTTAATTAAAAAACTATTTCAAATTAATTACACCAAAAAGTTTCGAAGGAATTTAGCAACTGGATTTGAGATAAAGTAAATTTCAGAGAATATTTTAGTTACAGAAAAGTTTAGCAGAATAGTTTAGATGGTCTTCTAAAAAATGGTCAGTGGATTTAAAATAAAATTAATCTACTGGCCGTTTGGGTCTATAAAGGAGCATATAATGAATCAATCATATTTTCAATTGCCGTTGGATAAACAAAAAAATTTAATTAATGCCGGCTATAAAGTATTTGCTACATATCCTTATAAGAAGGCTTCTATGCTTGCAATTTCCGAAGAAGCCGGAATTTCCAAGTCCTTATTGTTCTATTATTTTAGAAACAAGGAGGAATATTATTTATACTTATTTGATACTGCC
>JAUZPI010000285.1 GCA_030706015.1 Bacillota bacterium | reverse complement strand
GAGCGAAATAGAAGTCCTTATAGACTTGAACAGAAACCTACAAAAAGAAACATTGAATGGTCTGAAAATGAAATTAAGCAAACAATGGAAAAACACAGATTGAATTCTTTAAAGGGTGACATCAAAAAAGAAGATTATATAAAAATAAACAATACTAAACTGGGTGCAGAAGAAGTAGCGGAAATCATTAAAGAAAAATTTAGCTTATAGAATAATCCCAAAAATATTAAATGAATTTTACGAAAGAAATTCAACTACAATATACAGATATAAATAACTTTAATTGTGTTATAATTTAGTTAAAATAAATATGATATCAATTGCGAATCATATTAATATGTATCAACAATTTGGAGGAGTCTGTCACAAAGGGATTGTTATGCCCTTTTGTTGACAGACTCATTTTGTATATTAAGAAGGCGGGTATATTTAAAGTATGGAAAACAATTTGATTACAATTACAAACAATATGATTGTAGAGGTTTTACTGCTTTTACTAATTGGTGTTTTAGCGTGGCTTTTAGCTGATAAAATGAAAAAACCCTATACCATTTTTCTGGTTATATTTGGATTATTGATTGGTTTATTTAATCTTCCTTATCTAAATCGAATCGCTGATGTATTTAGCAATCATCAGTTATTTTCAGTTATTGTGTTAAGTTTATTTTTACCATCCTTACTTGGTGAAGCTTCTATGAAATTTGAATTTCATGAAATTAAAAAATACAAAATGGAAATTACAAGATTAGCTTTACTCGGCACTTTATTAACTTTTATCATTATTGCTATTATCCTGACTTATATCTGCCATTTACCTCTGGTAGTTTCTTTTACGATTGCTTCATTAATGAGTGCCACAGACCCTATTTCAGTGATGGGAATTTTCAAAGTGATGAAAGTAAAAAAAAGCATCGCTGTAAGTTTAGAAGGCGAGAGTCTATTCAATGATGGCATCGCTGTTGTGTTATTTAAAATATCGACGGTTTTTCTACTCAGTTACTTAAACATGGGATGGCTTGGTGTTGGAGAAAGTGTTATCTTGTTTATAAAAATCGTTTTGATTGGTGCGGTTGTGGGATTGATTCTTGGATTTGTTGCTTCCTATCTTATTAGCTTAGTCGATGATTATCCACTCGAAACGATGGTATCTTTCCTTTTGTTTTACGGTAGTTATTTACTTGCAGAACATTTTCATGGGAGTGGTGTAATCGCAGTTGTAATTGCTGGGATTGTATTCGGTAACTATGGAGAAAAAATCGGAATGAAGGAAGAAACGAAAGGTTATATTTATAGTTTTTGGGATGTCATTTCTTTTGTAGGGAATACTATTTTGTTTTTACTAATTGGCTTAGAAGTGTACCGGTTAAATGTATTTACGCATTGGAAATTGACACTCTTGACGATATTGATTACTTTATTCGCTAGAACGATTGCAGTTAGTATCAGTT
>JAUZPI010000284.1 GCA_030706015.1 Bacillota bacterium | reverse complement strand
GCTTTAAGTAATGTTTCACTTGGACTAACAACTTTTTTTATGTTTTCAAATGAATCAAGCATACTTGTACTTGGAGTTGTTATATTTCCAATTGCTTTAAGCATTGTTTCACTTGGGCTAACAACATTTTTCATACTGTCCAATGATTTAAATATGCTTGTACTTGTTGTTACCGTTTTTTCAATTGATTCAAGTAGTATCTCATTTGAAGAAGCTATAGATATTTTATTATTATCATTAATTTTTACTCTATTAAGTTCATTAATATCTTCACTATTTATTATCGTTTCTTTTTCTTTCACAACATTCACCTCAATATTATGTTTTTAAACATTATGTTCAAATAATATAACTAACACATATATATTACAAAAACATATATTCTACAAATTTTATCCAATTCCTCTTAATTGATTTATACTTTTATAGTAACTAAAAATAAGAATAATTCTTAAATTTCGTTTATAAAAAGTGTTCTTTCCTAATATTTTACATAACATTCAAGTTCGTGACTGAGTTGGCCTTAGGAACATTACCATATCTATTGAAGGTATGTCTAAACCTTCATTGAACATATCAACAGAAAATATTACCTTTATTTCTCCCTTGGTCAATTTATTTAAGGCATCATTTCTGCTTTCTGAATACTCTCCATTTTCTCCACTATATACAGCCACAGAAGTTATTCCATTTTCACAAAAATATTTTGCCATATATTCTGCATGCTTCTTTGAACTGCAGAAGCCTAAAGCTCTGTTTGAATTATATTTTTCATAATGCTTTAAGATTAATTCTCCTCTTTTATCCAGCATTAAAGCTTCTTCTAATTCCTTATCATTGTATTTTCCATTTTTGAATTCTATATTTTCGTAATCTACCATTTGATCATAAATTCCATAATATCTAAAAGACACAAGATAACCTTTATTTATAGCATCATTAATCCTTATTTCATAAACAGTATTGTAATCACAAAGAGAAAATACATCCTTTGAATCAAGTCTTTCAGGTGTTGCAGTTAAGCCAAGTAAAAATTTTGGTGTGAAATAATCGATGATTTTTCTGTAATTGCTTGATACTGCATGATGAAATTCATCTATTATTATGTAATCAAAATAGTCTTTCTTAAAATATTCTTCATTTAAATATTGCTTTTTACCCAAGGTTTGTACCAATGCAAAAATCATAGCTTTACCATTATCCTTAGTACTATTATAAAAGAAGCCAATATCGTCTGACTTTCTAACATTTTTAAAGCTTGTAGCTGCCTGCTTAATTATTTCTTCTCTATGGGCAACAAATAAAACTCTTTCAGCTTTTATAGAATCAAAGGCTGCAAGATATGTTTTTCCTACGCCCGTAGCAGCCACCACTAACCCTTTATCAAAGCCTTCTTCCCTTGAATTTTCTAATTCATATAAAGCTTCTATTTGCGCTCCCTTTGGCTCAAATAG
>JAUZPI010000283.1 GCA_030706015.1 Bacillota bacterium | reverse complement strand
CATATTGCTACCAGGTGGAGTCGTAAGGATCCTATAGGACGTTTAACTGATGAGTATGCAGAAACTTACAATACTGATTTTACAGTAATTAATATAGCAGCACTTGATGAACATGGACAAAGCTTCTGTGATGAAATAAAGACTACAGAAGAATACTTAGCAATTAGAAAAGTTACTGATGAATTTATTTGGGAAGCAGAATTCATGCAGCGACCTATTGAAAGTAAAGGTTTATTATTCCCAGTAGAG
The DNA here is from genome assembly GCA_030706015.1 of Bacillota bacterium. GTDB lineage: Bacteria > Bacillota > Clostridia > Clostridiales > Clostridiaceae > JAUZPI01. Next base: position 1,216 of record JAUZPI010000283.1, on the reverse strand, counting down.
GAATTAAAACGTTTTACTCTTGATGAAATAAGGACCAAGAAACCAGATGGTGTTATAGGATTTTGTGATACTGCTGATAGTGGTAAAGACTTCTTGAGCGCTCCTATAGGTAAGAGATTCAATGAATACACCTATATAACTGATGTAACGTTTACTCAGGATGGAGTTGAGATTACAGAACCTCTTGTTGCTGAAATGGTTATAGATACTAAATGCGAACTCCTAAAGATTGAAAGTAATAACGGTGGACATAGTTATGCAAGAAATATCCGAAAGTTAATACAAGGTAAATCCCCTTGTTCCATAGTAGATGAAATGAACATGCAGAACAAAGAAACAAGAATTCTTATGAACGCAGGATATATCAAGGAACATTTTTATTTTAGGACAGACTATGAGCCTGGATCAGATTACGATAAGTTTATGCGATACCTAACCTCTTATGTGAAGCTAGGTAAGAATAAATATGACGACGCACCAGATTCACTTACTGGACTTGCTGAATATATGAAGCTTATTAATTATACTAGGCCAGAAGTTAAAAAGAAAAAAGACTGGTTTTTTGATACTGAGGAAAGGGAGGAAGATTATTTATCGTGGTAATAGGACTTTTAATACTTATACCTGTAATTGCAATTACTACAGGCTATTTTACTTTAAAAGCTTATCAATTAGGCTTAAAGCATAACTATGAATTAAAGCATGAAGAGAAGCCTACAATCAAGGAAAACCCTCTTCAAGAGTTCTTTGATAATAAGGCAGAGGCGAAGCAAGCACAGGAACAAGCCAGTATGATTGATGAATGGTTACATGGTGCTAAAGAATAGGAGGTGGCAAGTTGGATATTGGTACTATTAAAGAATACTACAAAAAAGGCTTAGATTACTTTAGCCAGATGCAGTTTATAACTACCTGGAAACAAGCCGAAGATTTTAAAAAAGGTAAACAGTGGGCTAAACCTACAGAAAAAACAAAGAATATGCCAAGACCTGTAATAAACATAATTCGTTACATAGAAAACTACAAAGTTTCTCAGATACTTAGTGAGCCTATTTCAATGATATTTTCACCTAGTGATGCAGAATATAGTAAGGATGATACGTCACTAGCAGGAGCAGAAATATTTACTAAACATTCAGAAGAAGAATGGAACAACGTAAGGCAGGATGATCTAAACGAAGAAGCATTAGACAGGGCTTCTGACATTGGTTCTGGT
>JAUZPI010000282.1 GCA_030706015.1 Bacillota bacterium | reverse complement strand
TACCTTTACTATCTTTTCTTCTACTTCATTTCTTGGTGCTGCATATTCTACTCCTGTATTTATCTCACCTTCTGGTTCTGGTAATGCTTTTCTGTCTATCTTTCCATTTGGTGTTAGCGGTATATTTTCTAGTTGTATAAAATATGCTGGTATCATATAGTCTGGCAGCTCTTTTGCTAGATGTTCTCTTAATTCCGTTACTGTTATTTCTTTATTACTTACTACATATGCACATAGATACTTATTTCCTTCTGTATCTTCTCTGTCTATTACTACTGCCTCTTTTATCTCCTCATGTTTTAGTAATTGACTTTCTATTTCTCCTAATTCTATTCTGTAGCCTCTTATTTTTACCTGATGATCCATTCTTCCTATGAATTCTATATTCCCATCTGGTAACCATCTTGCTAGGTCTCCTGTTTTATACATTTTTTCTCCTGGCTCATATGGGTTTGCTATAAATTTCTCTTCTGTTAATTCCGGTCTATTTAAGTACCCTATTGCAAGTCCTTCTCCTGATATACATAGTTCCCCTGGTACTCCTAATGGTTGTAGTTTATTGTTCTTATCCACTATATACAGTCTTGTGTTTGATATTGGTTTTCCTATAGAGATATCTCCTGTATAAACATTTCTATTTCTCGAATTGTACATAGTAGCGCATATTGTAGCTTCTGTTGGACCATATGCATTAAAGTGTCTTCTAGTGTACGCACTATTCCACTTATTGGCTAAGTCGGAATTCGTTGAAGAACCTGCAGTAATTATGATTTCTAGATTGTGTATTTTATTACTATCTATATTGCTTGCATATATAGGAGGCAGCGTAATAATATTAATATTCTCATTATTGAGATAATACTCAAATTTATCATTACTACGAATCACATAATTAGGTATAATCTTCAAAGTAGATCCTGAGAACAGGCTCATAAATATTTCCCATACTGATGCATCAAAACATATAGTTGCAAATTGACCAATATTCTTCTGTGTTATGGAAAATTCTGATTTAAAAACTTCTTTTAGATTTAATATCCCTTTATGTGCAAGCATAACGCCCTTAGGTTTACCTGTTGTTCCTGATGTATAGATTACATATGCAAGATTGCTTGATTTATTTGTTTTCTTTAGGTTACTGTTATCTCCTACATACAAATCCTCTCTATCTATATGTACTATTTCTCCACGAAACTCAACCTTGTCTAATAGATGTGTTTGTGTTAGCAGAATATCTGCCATGCTGTCTTCCAACATATATTCTATTCTTTCCTTCGGATATTCTGGATCTATTGGCAAGTATGCTCCTCCTGCCTTTAATATTCCCATTATTCCTACTATCATCTCTAGAGAACGCTCTACCATTATTCCTACTATTTTGTCTGGTCCTACTCCTTTTTCCCTTAACACTCTAGCTAATTGATTTGCCCTATTATTTAGTTCTCTATAGCTTAACCCTTTTTCTTC
>JAUZPI010000281.1 GCA_030706015.1 Bacillota bacterium | reverse complement strand
ATTAGATGATTATCTCGATTTTAATACTGTTGAAAATGGAAGACTGAAAGATGTTTCAAAACATACACCTTTTATTGAATATGAAGTAAAGTTAAAAAAAATTCCAGAGAAATTATATACCCAAAAAGCAAAAGAAATTGGAAAAGAAAGACTTGATTTTATGGAGAAATATTTTGATAAATTGAAATTAGAAATAGATGGTATTAAGTAAAAGAGGAGATTTTGCTTAAGTTACAAAAACGTAAGTTAGTCAGACAAAATGTAAGCCAGAAAAATGGTAACGCATTTTGTTTTTTTTGTATACTCAAATAAAAAACGTTAAAAAGGGGTATGCAATATGAAAAAGAAATTATTATCAGCTATGTCTGTATTATTAATAGCATTAATAATATCGGTGGTTGTTGCTAATTTAGTGACAACCTTTGATCATTCGGAAATTTGTTCTGCTAAAAATACCAATGAATTTACAGAAAAACTTAACAAAGAACTGCCGAATTGGATGGATAAGTATAAGGTGCCTGGGGTTGCAATATGTTTAATACAAGATGATAAAATTGTATGGCAAAAGGGATATGGAGTTGCTGATAAGGACTCTAATACAAAAGTAACTACAGATACTGTTTTTAGAATAGCATCTATATCTAAACCTGTTACCTCTTGGGGAATAATGCATCTTGTTGACGAAGGAAAAATTGACCTGGATGCACCAGTAGAAAAATACCTTACACGATGGCATATTCCAAAGTCGAAATTTGATTCAAATGAAGTTACTATAAGAAGATTACTAAATCATACAGCAGGGTTCACAGTAGAAGCATCTCCAGGATATGACCCAGGTAAACCATTACCCACTATAGAACAATCACTTTCAGGAATTGCAGGGGATCAGTGGGCTGTTAAGTTAGAATATAAACCCGGCACTAAATTTCAATACTCAGGAGGGGGTTATTCCATTTTACAATTGGTTATTGAAGAGGTAACTGGACAAAGATTTGCAGACTATATGCAATCAGAAATATTTAAGCCTCTTAATTTAAATAGTACAAGATATGATAGAAACTTTGGAAAAGGTACAGTCATTGCTACTGCTTATTCTGGAACAGATAAAGCTATAATAGACAGGCCATGGATAGAGCAGGCTTCAGGCGGCGTTTATACTAATGTGACAGATCTTGCAGCATTTACAGCAGCATGTATGAAAAGCTCTGATGGAAAATCAGCAGGGAGAGGTGTTGTAAAACCAGCTACACTTGAAGAGATGTTTTCACCGCAAAAAAACACAGAAAGTGTTTTTGGTGTATATGGGCTGGGGTTCATTCCAGAAACATTAAATAATGGGGAGAAATTAATTTCACATTCTGGCGAAATAACTGGATGGAATGCTCAAATTGCATTTTTACCTAAAGAAAACAGCGGAATTGTAATTCTTACTAATAGTGATGCAGGATATTATTTTAAATCTGATGTACTAGGT
>JAUZPI010000280.1 GCA_030706015.1 Bacillota bacterium | reverse complement strand
AGCTGGAAGCTTTGCCCTCATAGCTTGTGCTGCACCACTTGCAGCTGTCTCATCAAGTCCTTGTGTCCTAACTATAAAATTAGTTAAGGAAACTAACTTCTCATCGTAATTTTGCATAGTTCCATCGGGACGAGCACAATATTTACAATAGTCTTTTTCTACATCCCCATTAGCAAAGTCTTCTTGATTTTTCATTGGCATTCCACATGCTATACATTGTTTCATTTTTATACACTCCTTGTATCATTTATTATTAAACTCATATAATGACGTAATAATTCGTCACCATATTCTTTTAATACAGAATCGCCTTGAGAAAATAGATCACCATTAGTCAGGTAATAATGAATTAATCCTATCCAGGTATTGTAAACCAAGTGCATTGGCAATTTGCGAAGCTTATTTTGTGCTATTTCTTTTTCTGCAGCTAGGCTTATATGAAAAGAAATAGTGGATTGAATCATAATGTAAGTATTGCGCAGGTTTTCAGGAAGCAAACGTCGTTCAATAATTAATCGGGTGTAAAATTGCTCAAATTCCATTAAACCAGTTAAATGTGCCTGCAAAACATCCTGTAAGCTGCCATTTATATCTACTAATTCATGAAGTCTTTGTGTGATTCTGCTGCCAAATTCTTCGATTACTGCTGTGAGAAGGTCCTCTAGTTTTGGAAAGTGGGCAAATACAGTTCCATGAGAAACCTTCGCAGCCTTAGCGATATCAGCTGTTTTAGTATTCAATATTCCAGTTTCTCCAAACTGTTTAATGGCAGTCTCGATTAAAAGTTTTTTAGTTAAGTTTTTTTGTATTTGTCTTTTATTTTCTGGCATATAAATATCCTTTCAGTATAATGAGTAAAAACTCATTGAGCATACACTCATTGTAGTAAAAGATTCTATTCTTGTCAATAGTTATTAATATAATATGGGTATATACTCAAAAGTAGATTACTGGTATACAGTTAATTAAGTTTAGTGTTATAATTGGAAGAAAATATACAGAACTACTAGTTTAGTAATTAAATAAGAATATTGTACAAGTTATAGGGAGTAAATTATGGCAAAGGTTAAGAAGTTTGCTATCATATTTTCCTCAATTATCCTATTAGGCTTTTCGCTGGGGCAGCTATTATTCAGCACAGATTTATATGACAACCTTATTGACAATGTAGTATGGTCAAAAGAAAAGAAGGTGCTTAATGAGTCTAATGTTTCACAAATAATTTTTTACAGTGATAAATCAATAGAATTGAAAAATGAAGAAAAGGATGTGTTTGTTAATAAATTAAAGAGATCTAAGTTTTACAGAAACAATGAGCAAGGACAAGTAGATGGCGGGGTTGCTATAGGTGTAGTTTTTAAAGATGGTTCTAAAGAATCCTTTGAATATTGTGGAGCAAGCGTTTTTCAAATGGAGTATAAGGGGAGGGTTTTTTCTATAAAAAATGAGGAGCTTGAGCAAATATTGCTGGAGCACGATGT